>CAZUAM010000695.1:0-3710 GCA_964618095.1 uncultured Planctomycetaceae bacterium
GCCTGGTCGCCCGCCGACGGCAAGAACGCCGACGTGGTGATGGAAACCGGCATCTACAACCTCACCGAGAATCAGGCCACCGCCCTGGTCCATTTCGGCAAGGAGAGGACCCAGACCTGGGTGATGGTGCGATTGGATGAAGCGGAAGCGGAACAGCCCCAAGAGTGATTCTTGATGTTCGTCCAGGTACTGAAGCTGTTGAGCGGCTCCTTGTGCAAATCTGGTTGAATCGGCTGTTTGCCTTCAATTCCTGTTTCAGAAAGCAGAGCCGAGTGCTGAGTGCACGGAAAACGTGCGTGCTTCATTCTAAAGCGATCCTCTTGGCGGCGGTTATTCTTGCCGTGCTATTGAGCCCTGCGCGGACAATGAGCTAATGGGTGCCATGGGCGGCTTGCCCGCTCCTTGACTCAGTCAGCGGCAGACAGGCTGCCGCTGGCGCCCCGATCATTCGCAAGGCAGGGCTGAATCAGCGGGGATACGTTCCCGGCACCGGTGCCAAAATCATCGCTCACGAATCCGACGCGCGTAAGCTCACCCCCGAGAATTCCCGCCAGCCTGTCTACAATCAAGAGGGAGTCGGAATCTGCGCCTTTCCGGTGGTGCACGTCGCCTATTCACCAGCACGGGTGCTTGGGCGGACACTGCTCTGGTCGTGTCATTTCGTCAGCCGCGCAGGTACGTCCAGCCACCGCCGCCCCAGCCCCGCCGGAAAACTGTATTGCCGCCCGGGACTTCCGTGATGCTTGACCGGGCCGCTTCGCCCGCTTACAATTGGCGCACGGCAGCAAGGCAGCGGGCCCGCCCCGGTTGAGTGCCGGATTCCGCAACAACCGCAACGCTACCGGCCCATCGCTGGAAAGGCGGCCGCTACGTATGGCTGCCCATCCGCTTTGAAGACGGCAGAGTCGTCCTGCGATGGCTGGACCAGTGGAATCTGGACTTGTTCAAACGCCCTGACGAGGGCCCGACGCTCTACTCGCCCTCTGATTCAGGGACCGGCGACGTGGCCAACCGCGCGTCTGCAAGTCAGCCGGAGGCGACGACCGCCCACCAGGCGCCTCGTAAGAACCAGAAAGGAACAACCCCATGAGAAAAAACGCGATTCCCGCCCCTTGGCTCCTCTGCGCCACCGCGATTCTGGCCGGCGCGACCCTGATCGCAGGCCGCGGCTTTGCGGCCGGGCCCGTCAAGCCCGAGGAAATGACCCGAAAGGATCAATGGCTCAAGCAGCGGCTGCTGGACTTCAAGCTGCGGCCCTCCGCGCCCCAACCCGAGCCGCCTCCCGGCCTGATCGTCCTGGCCAACCACGATCCGGTGCAGAAGAACAGCCGGGCCGGCAAACCCATGAAGATCGGCAAGACGGAGTACGTCCGGGGATTGTACTGCCACGCCGCGAGCAAGATCGTTGTCCGCCTGCCCTCCCCCGGCAGGACGTTCACGGCCGTGGTGGGCGTGGACAGCAACGATCAGACCTCCGGCGGTCGGGGCAGCGTGGTTTTCTCGGTCACGGTCAAGGACCGGATCGCCCTCAGAACGCAACTCACGCGCGAGGGGACGCCCGCCCGGCAGGTCAGCGTGGACCTGGCCGGGGCCGACACCTTCACGCTCGAAGTCGGCGACGCCGGCGACGGAATCGCCTGCGACCAGGCCGACTGGGCCGACGCCCGAGTTGCCCTGGCCGACGGCAAAGAGTTGTGGCTTGCCGACCTGCCCCTGCGCGGCGAAACACCGCCGCCGCGGAGCAGCAACCTGGCGTTCTCGTTCATCTTCGGCGGACGGCCCTTCGACCGGCTCCTGGCGGCCTGGCCGCGCAACAGAGACACCAGGAAGCTCGACGAGCACCGCGTGCAACATACGTCCACTTGGACCGACGCCAAGACCGGGCTGGAGCTCCGCTGCCTGGCCGTCGAATACTCCGACTTCCCCGTCGTCGAGTGGACGCTGTATTTCAAGAACACCGGCAAGAAGGACACGCCGATTCTGGAGAAGATCCAGGCGCTCGACGCTCGGATCGAGCGCGCAGGGAATGAAGAATTTGTCCTCCGATGCCAAAAAGGGGACACCTGCGCGCCGGACCTCTACCAGCCCTTCGAGCAGGTCCTGCCCGCCGGTGCCAGCCGGCGGTTTGCCCCCGGCGGCGGACGCCCCACCAACGGCGCCTTCCCCTACTACAACTTGAGAATGCCCGGCGGCGGGCTGATCCTGGCCGTGGGCTGGCCGGGCCAATGGGCCACCACCTTCGCCCGCGATGCCCAACGCGGCCTGCGCATCATCGCCGGACAGGAACTCACCCATCTGGTCCTGCGGCCCGGTGAAGAAATCCGCAGTCCGCTGATCGCGCTGCTGTTCTGGCAGGGCACTGATCCCCAGCGGGCGCAAAACCTCTGGCGGCGCTGGATGATCACCCATAATCTGCCTCGAACCCGTGACGGCAAGCTCCCCCCGCCGATCATGCACGGCAATACCTCCCTCCATTTCAACGAAATGTGTAACGCCAACGAGGAAAACCAGAAGTACTTCATCGACCGCTACCGCCAGGAACGTGTCGCGATCGACCACTGGTGGATGGATGCCGGCTGGTACCCCTGCAATGGCTGGCCACAGACGGGCACCTGGGAGCCGGACCTGAAGCGCTTTCCCAAGGGTCTGCGGGCCATCAGCGACCACGCCCGTTCTCAAGGCGTCAAGACCCTCGTCTGGTTCGAGCCCGAGCGGGTGGCCGGCGGGACCTGGCTGGCGGAGAACCATCCCGAATGGCTGCTGGGCGGCAGATTGCTGAACCTGGGCAACCCCCACGCCCGCCGCTGGCTCACCGACCACGTGGATCGCACGCTTCGGGAACAGGGCATCGACCTCTACCGCCAGGATTTCAACATCGACCCGCTGGCCTTCTGGCGAGCCGCCGACGCGCCCGATCGCCAGGGGATGACCGAGAACCTGCACGTGCAGGGCTATCTGGCCTATTGGGACGCGCTGCGCCGGCGGCATCCGAACCTGATCATCGACAGTTGTGCCTCCGGCGGCCGGCGAAACGACCTGGAGACCATCCGCCGCGCAGTGGCCCTGCATCCGACCGACTACAACTCCTCGCACCTGGCCGTCAAGCAGGCCTTCCACCACAGCCTGTTTCAGTGGATCCCCTATTTCGGCTCGAATACCATGCCGATCGACACGGTAGACGCCTACGCCTTCCGCAGCGGCCACGCGATGAGCGTCGTCCTGGGCTACGACTTGCGACGCAAAGACCTGGACTATGCCCTCCTGCGCAAACTCGCCCGGCAGTGGCGGCTGGTGGCCCAGTATTACTACGGCGATTACTATCCCTTGACGCCGTACAGCCTAAGCGAAGAGAACTGGATCGCCTGGCAGTTTCATCGGCCCGAGCAAGGCGACGGGCTGGTGCAGGCCTTCCGGCGCCCCCAAAACGAACAGCCGGCCAGGCGTCTACGGCTTCGCGGGCTTGACCCGGCTGCTCGCTATGAACTGACGGACCTCGACGTTTCGGTGCCCAGACAGATGACCGGCAAGGAACTGATGCAGCAGGGCCTGCCCGTCGAGATCAAGGACAAGCCCGGCGCGGTGGTGATCAGCTACACCCTAACCCGGACAAGATGAGAGGCTGCCTAAGGCTGCAAGAAACCACGCCTAAGGCTGCAAAAAACCACGCCGAAGGCGCTGAACAACATAGCCCAGGGTCGCGCAGCGCACCC
>CAZUAM010000696.1:0-3691 GCA_964618095.1 uncultured Planctomycetaceae bacterium
GGCAGTAGTTCTCCACCAACGGCGGCACCCGCATCGCCGTCTTGCCGCCGTAAGACAGTCCGTAGAACGCAATTCGCTGCGGATCGACCTGCGGCAAGGAAGAAAGCCAATTAACGATCTGCTGATGCTGCGGCACGATGATCGAGAACAGCGTCTTCTTGATGGGATTGGCCTTGCGTTGCAAGCTGCGGAAGCGGTCGCCGAAGATGTAGAGGTTCTGCGGGGCGAAGGTAATGAAACCGCGCTCGGCCAGCTTGGCGGCGAAGTCGTGATACGCCCCGTGATTGCCGGTGATCACCTGCTGGGGCCGGCCTTCCAGCCCGTGCTGGCAGACTACTACCGGCCGCCGCTCGCCCGGCCGGATATCCTTCGGCAGCAATAGAATGCCATAGGCGATCACGCCGGGAAACACGTCGATGACCACCTCGTAGCCGGTCCACTTCGGCTCGTCGTACGCCTTCCGCGAGCGGACCTTCGGCGGCAGCAGCTTGTAGTCGAACCGCCCGATCACCTCCTCGTAGAAGTACCGCCGGTACCACTCGACTGTCTGCTGGAATCGCTCCAGCGAGCTGCGGTCGAGCTTCTTGAAGAACTGCTCACGTACGTATGGGCTTTCGCGGAGCAGCCACTGGTTGTGCCGGTCCAGCTCGTGCATCTGCCGATCGTGGCGTGGTCCCGGGTCGAACTTCTCGCGCAGATGCTGCGGGGCCTTTCCCAAGTCGGCCAGCTTCGCGCAGGGTGCAAGCGACTTCAGAAACGCCTGCAAGGCGCGCGCCGAGGCGAACGGACCGGTGCCTTCGCCGCTTACGATCAGCTCGATCCGGGGCGGCGGATCCAGACCCTCGACCAACTGTTTGGCCCGCCCGATCTCCCGTCGCACGTCTTTCAACTTGGGCGTGACCAGCCGTCCCGGTGCGCCGCCGGTGCCGGGCGGGATCTCGAACTGCGGCCCCTTGGCCGCCTCCGCGATCAGGCTGCGCGGCGCGATCATGGCGGCCAGTTCCGCGTCGCCGAACTGCCCCAGCAGCCCGAATACGTTTCGGTCGATCGGCTCCTGCCAAATGTCCTCTCGCGGACCGAAGTAGCCGCTGACACAGGCCACCTCAAGCCGGGGATCCAGGGCGGCAGCGTAAAGGGCCAGCATCCCGCCTTCGCCCCAGCCGATCACGCCCGTGCTTTCAGCAGGGGCGCCGGGCTGCTTGGTGAACAAGTCGATACCGGCCAGCACCTTCTGCACCTCGTAGCCGATCAGGTGCCGGCCCAGCTCGAACGCCGGGCGGTAGAGGAACTCGCGGTTGGTCAGCCGGGCACCGCGACGCTGTTCGACCTTTCGGTTAATCAAGGTTGGCACCAGCACCCGGCAGCCGCTCTCGGCCAGCCGCCGGGCAAACTGCGACGCGGCCGGCACCCCCGGGGTCAGTCCGGCAATCTGCTCCGGAGTCTGGCCGGCGTCGGGAATCGCCACCACGTCGCCGACATACTCCGCCAGCGATGGCACCAGCAGCAGGCCCTCGCCGTGCACGTCGCCAAAGGCCGGCCAGCGAACCGCAAATACCTTGTATCCCTCACCACGGCCGACCAATGCCGGTTGCCTGGTGGTGCCGACCAGTTCCAACGCGTCCGATTTCACCCGCTCGTCGCGCACACCGAGGATCCGCGCCAACCGCTGCCGGTTGGGCTCGATCGAGGCAGTGTATGTCTCCGGCGAGGAAGTGTCACGCTTCCAGCATCGGGTGCGGCGCTGGACGGACTTCTCGATCTCGCCGAGCAGGAACCGGTCCACGCCCTCGACCAGCCGCGAAGCGATATCGCCCGAAAGGCTCAGCGGTCTGGTTCCCGGCAGCGGCGACTTCTCTTCGGCTCGCAGATTGACTACCGGCCACGCCCCGGCGAGCGACAACGTACCGATCAACAGAAAACGGCCAAGCGCCATGGTAGAAACTCCCTTCCGAAAGATCATAAAACCACGACCGGCCGTCGCGCCGCCCGGGTACGGCAATTGCCGCCACCAACGGTCTGCTTAGGACCGCAGCCAAACAAACCCACCGTTTCCTATTGCAAATTGAAAATTGCAAATTGAGAATTTCAAATTGTCTGATGTCAACAAGTCATTTTGCAATTTGCATTTTTCAATTTTCAATCTGCAATTCTGACCGCGCCGTGATGCCGGAAGTTCGCGAGCAAGACAAGCTTTTCCAGGTTTGCAATGCAGCGGGCGCGACCGCCGGTCGCGGCTTTATGGGTTACAGATCCATTTCGTCCAGCTCGTCGACCAGTTGGTCCAGGTCGTCCTTTTCGGCCGGCTCTTTGGGTCCGGATCTGTCGGCCTTGGCTTTCTCGGCCAGCGCCCGGTCGCGTTCGGCGTCGGCCAGCTCGGCGGCGTTCGCCGAACCGAGCAGTTGCACCAAATCGAGATTGAACCCGTCGGCCGAGGCCTCCGGATCGCCGGCGATGGCCGGGTTGTTGTGCTGCGGGAACATGATAGCCTGCGACGGGCAGACTCGACTACAGGCCGGACAACCGTCCCGGCAAGCGTCCGGCTGTTCCACGATGATCTGCTCCGACTCGTCCAGGCCGAAGACCCCGAACAGACAGAAGTTCAAACACTCCAGGCAATTCCCGCAACGGCTGTAGTCGATCACCGGATACCAGCGGAAGCGGGTGCTTTCCTCCAAACGGGTCGCTCCGCCGACCGCCCCGGCCTCGTGCCGCGCGAGCGCCACAACCGGCTCGCCCGTGGCCTCCATCGCGATCCGTTCGATCTCTTCCAGCATCGCTTCGACCTGGTCATGCCCGCGCAGGTCGAGGCACCAGATGGTGCGGTCGGGCAAGTCGCCGGCCGGCTGGGCCGGGTTTTCATGAGCCGTTTCCAGCTCTTCCTCCGGGAAGAAGGGAGTCCGGCCCATGCGGCCTTTGACCCCGTTGGCGTCCAGCATCCAGAAGGCGGCTCGGGGGTAGAGCCAGCTAAGCACGATCAGGTCGCCGGAAACGCTCTGTAAGCACTGCATGCCCGGCCCGTCCGGCGCCAGGTCGTACAGGTGCGGCAGGGTCATGACCTCAAGGCTTGGCCAGTCCTCCAGGGCACGGGCCAGATCCCGTTCGAGTACCAGCCGCGACGAGGGCCTACCCCGCCCCTGCGAAACAACGACCGTGAGCTTCTTGGTCATGGGAGAAACCGGGGGTTGGGAGTCAGGGTTCAGGGTTCCGCGTCGAGGCTTCAGTATTCGTTCGCCATACGTCCGATCAACCGTCTACTGCCTACCTCTTCAGGTTTGGGAGTTGGGTGGCAATGAATTGCCGCCCCCGACTTCACCTTACTGCCGACTGCCGGCTGCATACTGCCTACTGCATACTCGATACTGCCTACTGCCCGGTGCGGCCCTTCGCTCCGAAGCAATACAGGTCCCCGTCGTCGGTACCGATCACCAGGCGTCCGGCGGCCACGGCGGGCGAGGCCAGAATCGATCCGCCGGCCTCGTACAGCCAGAGTTGCCGGCCGGTCTTGAGGTCCAACGCGTACAATCGCCCGTCGGCCGAGCCCACGAACACCCGGCTCCCAACCACCACCGGCGAGCCGTCTACCGGGGACTTGGTGGGAAACGTCCAGCGCCCCTGGCCGCTTTTTCGATCGACCGCGTGGACCTGCCTGTCTCGCCCGCCCACGATCACCAACTCCGAGGTGACGGCGGCC
>CAZUAM010000697.1:0-3688 GCA_964618095.1 uncultured Planctomycetaceae bacterium
CCCAGCGCGCTCTTCTGGGGGCTCGCTGCGCTCGACCCCAGCCACCCCAAGCACCAAATTGGCAGGAAAACTCGCGACACACCGCAGAGACCAGGTTCGGTTGAGGCCCCCTCTCTTCGGTGGCTTGACTCCGTCAATAAAATGGGTAATTGAGGCTGTAGGCGATGGCCGCTCCAGAGTAATGATTCCGCGGAAGAGCACGCTGCAAATTGCAGTTCCTTTCGCCGGTCTTGCCAAAGGCGGGCAACTGCCAAGAGGCCCGCCGAGTCAACGACTGGAGCCTCCCCTCGGCAGGCATCTGTCTGTAGTCTGGCGAAGCGGGTATACTCACGATTTGGAAAAGGCCCCGTGGAAGGGACTTCCCCCTAGGGCCCGCGAAGGGACCCCCAGGCTCAACTACCGGCTGCCAGAGGATCCCTGGCCGTGTCCTTTGTCCCGCCGCCAACGTTTGGCGGTTCGGCCTTTCGCGGTACCGCCGGGCAAGCCCGGCGGCGAGATCCTTGATGGTAGACGGTCTGGCCCGATACCACTCGGTCCCTGCCCCTGACCTCTGACTCCTGACCGCTGGCCATGAGACTCCCTCCCGAAGGTGCCCGGTGGCTGGTCGCCGTGAGATGGCTGGCCTGCGTGGGGGTCTTCGTGATGATCTGGCTGAGTTCATCGGTTCTGGGGATCGTGGCCAACTCGGTGCCGCTGTACGGCATCGGCTGCGCGATGGTGGGCTACAACCTGTTGTTTTGGCTGAGCCAGCGCGAGTGGGCGGCGGCGAAAAGGGACGTCGAGCGGAGTATCCTCCTACAGAGCACGCTGGATCTGGTCGCGCTCACGCTGCTGCTGTATTTCGCCGACCTGCTGTGGAATCCGTTCTTGTTCTTCTTTGTGTTTCACATGATCATTGCCAGCATGTACCTGCACGGTTGGGCCCCTTACTTTGTGGCCGGGATGGCTACCCTACTGGTCGGTGCCGTGATGCTGCTACAGTACCAGGGCTGGATTCTGGTTTTCCCGATGCAGTTCCACCCGAGACTACCCGAGCTGCGCTCGCTGGACCCGCTGTACCTGATCGGCGTGTTCGTGGCCTTTGCCAGCACGCTCTGGATCACCGTCTACTTCACCACGTCACTCCATCGTTACGCAGATCGGGCACACGCCGAAATCCGGCAGAAGGAGAAGATGGTGGGCATCGGCCAGTTGGTGGCCGGCATCGCCCACCAAATCGCCAATCCGCTGGACGGCGTGCAGAATTGCCTGCAACGGATCGGCGAAGGGGTCAAGGACGACGCCCACCTGACCGAGTACGTCCAATTGATGACCGAGGCCCTGGAGCGGATCGAGCGGACGGCCAAGCGGGTGCAGGCCTTCGCCCGGCCTCACGGCATCACCCTCCAACCCACCGACGTGAACCGGGCGGTCGAAAGCACACTGCAAGTGTTGGGCACCAGTCACGGAGCGAACGTCCAGATCGAAACGCAACTGGGTGACGTCGCCCCCGTACAGGGTGACCCGTACACTTTGCAGGAAGTGCTCTTCAACCTCTGCACCAACGCCCTGGCCGCCATGCCCGACGGCGGCACCCTGACCCTGCACACCTACGCACTCGGCCGTCAGGACGAAGATCAAATGGACTCGGTGGCAGTTGACGTAAGCGACACCGGGGTGGGTATTCCCCGGGTGCAACTGGAGAAGATCTTCGAACCTTTCTACACTACCCGGGCCGAGTCGGGCGGCACCGGGATGGGATTGGGATTGTGCCGGATGTTGATATCTGAAATGGGCGGGCGGATCGACGTCCGAAGCGCCTTGGGACAAGGAAGCACCTTCACCGTGGTGCTCAATTCGGCCCACACCCAGATCACTGCAAGCCAAGAATGAGAATCCTGGTCGTTGACGACGAGAAGATCAAGCGGGTTACGCTGGCCGACGATCTGGCCACCCAGGGCCACGAAGTAGTCACCGCCGGCGACGGCGAGGAAGCACTTCGGCAACTGGCCGGCGGCCGGTTCGACGTGGTGGTGACCGACCTGAAGATGCCCAAATGCGACGGCATCGAGCTGCTCAAGCAGATCAAGCAGGGACCGCCTGCCATCGGCGGGGCAGCGCGATGTCCTGCCGAATGGGCGGAAATGGAAGTCATCATGATGACCGCCTACGGCAGCATTCCCGTCGCCGTCGAGGCGGTCAAGCTGGGCGCCTTCGACTTCCTCACCAAGCCCTTTCGCAACGAGGACCTCTTTCCGCTGTTGGCGCGGATCGAACGCTTCAAGCAGTCGGCCGCCGACCGGGCCCGGCCGGCCGGGCAACCGCCGGACGCCGACATCGGGGGAGCGATGGTCGGCCAGTCTGGGGCCATGGACCAGGTGAAGCGGATGGTCGAAATCTGTGCCCGAACCGACGCCAACGTGCTGCTCTGTGGCGAGACCGGGGTAGGCAAAGACCTGGTCTCTACCATCATCCACCGCAACTCCCACCGCCGCGACTTCCCCTACGTCAAAGTAGGCTGCACCCTCTTCCCGCCCCAATTGATCGAAAGCGAGCTCTACGGCCACGAGAAAGGCTCCTTCACCGGGGCCGATCGGCGGCGCGAGGGCCGCTTCGACCTCGCCGAAGGGGGTACCCTCTATCTGGACGACGTCGACGACATTCCCCTGGGGCAACAACCCAAGCTCCTCCGCGCGATCGACGAGAAGGTCTTCGAGCGCGTGGGCGGGGCCACGCCCATCAAGGCCGACGTGCGGATCGTCGCCTCGACCAAACGAAACCTGCTGGACAAAATCAGCGAGGGAACCTTCCGCGAAGACCTCTACTACCGGCTGGACGTGCTGCGGGTGAACATCCCCCCGTTGCGCCAGCGCCGCGACGACCTGCCGGCCCTGACCGAGCATCTCCTGGCCCGGATCATCGGCGACCGCGAGTACCACGTCGATTCGCAGGCCATCGAGGTCCTCCGGCAGCACGACTGGCCGGGCAACGTCCGCGAGTTGTTACACACCCTGCAGCGGGCCTACCTGGTCGGCTCCGGACGGATCACCGCCGAGCTGCTTACGGCCGAGATGAGCGGGATCGCCAACCACAAGGGCAATTCTGCCGAAGACTTCCAGGCCGCCATCGAGCGGACCGAGCGCGAGCTGTTGGAAAACGCGCTGGCGGCCTCCGGCGGCAACAAGACGGCCGCCGCCGCCGCGCTGGGCATCAAGCCCTCCACCTTCCGCGACAAGCTGGCCAAACACGGACTGGGATAGAGCCACGGTGGAAACGTGACCGGGTCACGGGCGGACATGCTGGGGCAGCCCCGGTCCCCAATCCACTTGGCTCCCCAACCCCAGGTGGCTGACTACGCCGTGAGCTTGTGGAACTGCTCCACAAAGCGGGATCCACTCTGAAAGCAGCGTTCCTCAAGGCGAGCGCACCACACAATCTCAATGGTCACCAGTCCCTGTTCCGGGAAGACAACGCGCATTCGTTCCCGAGGAAATAACTGTTCACTGTGCAAGAACGACAGACCGCCGCGCGACACGTCCTTTGTGATGATCCTGTACCACGTATTCGGGCGGTCGAGAGCCGGAAAGGTCTGACAGTATTGCAGGGCGGCGTAATCACCAAAGTGGTAGCGGCGGAAACGGCGTTTGTCTCCGGGCCCCGTGGGAAACGGTTTGGTCCGATCGATGTTGCTTTTCCACGACGACGGCAG
>CAZUAM010000698.1:0-3644 GCA_964618095.1 uncultured Planctomycetaceae bacterium
CGCCCACCCGGATTTACAAAACCCCTTCGGGGTTTCGGGACGTTTGATCGCCTCTGGTCCCAGGGTGCGCTGCGCGACCCTGGGCTATGCTGTTGAACGCCTTCGGCGTGGCTTTTTTGCAACGTTAGGGTCTACTTGCTGCGGGGGGCGGCCCGGGCTATGATGGCCGGTGGCTGACGTGGCGTGTGGTGGAAGAACGGCGAACGAACCCTGCGGGCGAAAGGAGAGATCGATGAGACATTACTGCTGGACGTGTATGTGTTTGCTGGCGACGTTGTGCACGACGTACGCGATCAGAGCGGCGGCTGCCGAGGAGCTGAAACTGCTCTGGCAGATCGGCAA
Organism: uncultured Planctomycetaceae bacterium; assembly: GCA_964618095.1. Taxonomy (GTDB): domain Bacteria; phylum Planctomycetota; class Planctomycetia; order Pirellulales; family Thermoguttaceae; genus CAZUAM01. The sequence continues at coordinate 343 of CAZUAM010000698.1, forward strand.
GGCCGATAACGACACGGCGGAGTTTGCCCTGGCGCCGGACCGCTTCGGGCAATTCGGCGAGGATGCACTGTTTATCGTGGGGGCGTCCGATGCGAAGCGTGACTGGCCGTACGTCCATCCCGGCCCGGTTGATCCCTGGGCGGGCGGCCGAGAACACGTCTTTACGATCCTGTTTGCCGTCGAGCAGGAACCCCGGGCGGGTAACTGCCGGCTGGTGCTGGACCTGGCCGACACGCACGACCGCTCGCCGTCGAGGCTGCGGATCAGCGTCAACGGGCGCAAGCTGCTCGAGCATGCCACACCGCTCGGCGGCCCCGACGATTCGATCCGGGGCAACCCGGCCAAGGGCCGCGAGCACCGCATCGCCGTGGAGGTGCCGGCCGCCGCGATGAGTCCCGGCACCAACGAGATCACCATCCGCACGGTTTCCGGCAGTTGGGTGCTTTACGACTGGATCGGTTTCGAGGCACCCGCCGCCGTGGAGTCGGCGCCGACTGAGCCGACGACGTTGGTCCGTTCGATCCAGTCTCCACCGGTGCTGCTGAAGGAAAAGGGCAAGCTGGTTCAAACGGTCCACGTAACGATTCTCCGGGCCGGCCCGCCGGCCGAAGCCACGATCCACCTCGGCCGCGGCAAGCCGACCAAAGCGGCACTGAAGCCGGGGGTGCAGACCGTCGAGCTGCCGGTACCGGCGGTCGAGCACAAGACTGCGGTGGGCGTCGAAATCCGAGTCGCCGACAAGATTGTTGCCAAGCGGAAGGTGACGCTGACGCCGGTTCGCAAGTGGCAAATCTACCTGTTGCCCCACTCCCACGTAGACATCGGTTACACGCAGCTCCAGACCGAGGTCGAGCGGGACCATTGGCGGTTCATCGAGCAGGCAATCGAGGCCTCCCGCCGCACGGTCGCATATCCACCCGGGGCCCAATTCAAATGGAACGTGGAAGTCCTCTGGGCGGTAGACAGTTACCTGCGGCAGGCAACGCCCGAGAAACAGAAGGAGTTCGTCGAGGCCGTCCAGCGGGGTTGGATCGGGCTGGACGCGCTCTATGGAAACGAGTTGACCGCCCTTTGCCGGCCCGAAGAGTTGGCCCGGCTGCTCGACTACGCCCAGCGGCTCTCCCAGCGCTGCGGCGTGAAGATCGATTCGGCCATGATCACCGACGTGCCGGGCTACACCTGGGGGCTGATCTCGCTGCTGGGCGAGGCGGGGGTGAAATACTTCTCGATGGGCCCCAACGACAGCGCCCGGATCGGCTTCACCCACGAGGTTTGGGACGAAAAACCGTTCTACTGGATCAGCCCCTGCGGCCGCCACAAGGTCCTCTGCTGGATTCCCGAGCGGGGCTACTACCGGACGTTCAAGGGCGGGGCGGACATGCTCCAGCGCCTGCGGCGGATGGAGGCGGCCGGCTATCCCTACGAGGTCGTCCAGCTCCGATATTGCCTGGGCGACAACGCCGGCCCGGGTGTCGATCTGTCCGACACTGTCAAACAGTGGAACACGCGGCATGCCTACCCCAAGCTGATCATCGGCACGAACTCGGAGATGATGCGCGAGATGGAGCGGCTGCACGGGGACGTGATCCCGGAGGTCCGCGGCGACTTCACGCCCTACTGGGAGGACGGAGCCGGCTCGTCGGCCCTGGAGACCGGCATCAACCGTGCCTCGGCGGAGCGGCTCTCCCAGGCCGAAGCGATCTGGGCAATCACCCGGCCGCGAGACTACCCGGCCGAAGATTTCTACGCCGCGTGGCGCCAGGTGGTCCTCTACGACGAGCACACCTGGGGTGCGCACAACAGCATCAGTCAGCCCGACAGCGATTTCGCCCAGGGGCAATGGAAGATCAAGCAGGCCTTCGCGCTCGACGGCGACAAGCAGTCGCGGGCGTTGCTGGCCGCGGCCACGGCCCCCTATGTGAAAAAAGCCGGCAAGGTCGAGGCCGTGCTGGTGTTCAACACCTCGTCGTGGCCGCGTACCGACCTGGTCATCCTCTCGAAGGACCTTTCCTTGGCGGGCGATCGGGTCACAGATCCCCACGGCGCCGGCGCCAAGCCGGTCGCCTCCCAGCGGCTTTCCGACGGCTCGCTGGCGTTTGTTGCCCGCGACGTGCCGGCGCTTGGGGCCAAGCGGTTCACGATCGAGGCGGGTGAAGCAGCGGCCGGGGGGAGTGCCAAGGCGGGGGGAAGCGAGGTTCGCCACGCCAACCTGCGCGTCGCTCTTAACGAAAGCACCGGCGCCGTCGCCAGCTTGCGCTGCCGGGGGATCGACGCCGAGCTGGTCGACCGCGGCGGGGGCCTGGGGCTGAACGACTACTTCTACGTTGCGGGCAAAGATCCCAAGGACGCCCAGCGCTGCGGGCCCGTAAAGATCGCGGTCAAGGAAGCCGGGCCGCTGGTCGCCTCGCTGTTGGTCCGGTGCGATGCTCCCGGCTGCCGCAAGCTTACCCGCGAGATTCGGCTGATCGACGGCATCGACCGCGTGGACCTGATCAACGTCGTGGACAAGGAAAAGGTCCGAACCAAGGAAGGCGTCCATTTCGGCTTCCCGTTTAACGTCCCGAAAGGGGTGATGCGGATGGACATTCCCTGGGCGGTGGCCCGTCCCGAGGCCGACCAGTTGCCTGGGTCGTGCAAGAACTGGTTCACCGTGCAGCGGTGGATCGACACCTCGAACGACCAGTACGGTGTGACCTGGGCGACGATCGGCGCGCCACTTGTCGAGGTGGGTTCGATTACGGCCGAGACGCCCTGGATCAAGGCCCTGGGGCCGACGCAGGCGCTCTACTCGTACGTGATGAATAATTACTGGTTCACCAACTACAAGGCCGACCAGGAGGGCCCCACGCCATTTCGCTACTCGCTTCGACCGCATGCGGGCGGCTATCGGGCGATCGAGGCGACACGGTTCGGCATCGAGCAGAGCCAGCCGCTGGTGGCGGTGCCGGCCAGAACCAGGGCGGACGGGCCGGCGATCCTGCGGATTGATCCCGGGCTGAAGGTGCAACCGGCAGAAGTGATCGTGGCCACCTTCAAGCCCAGCCGGGACCACAAGGCCTGGATTGTCCGCCTGTTCGGCGTCGGCGACCGCGCCGTCAAGGCCAAACTGGCCTGGGGCGACCCGGCACCCAATGTGTGGATCAGCAACCTTGCCGAAGAGCGGCAGGCGAAGGTAACCGGCCCGGTCGAAGTGCCGTCACTCGGCCTGGTCACCTTGCGTGCCGAACTGCCCGACTGAGGAAGCGTTGAGAAACAATTTCAGTACTTCCAAATTTGAGCGAGGGGTGGCTGGGGTCGAGCGC
>CAZUAM010000699.1:0-3642 GCA_964618095.1 uncultured Planctomycetaceae bacterium
GTCAGCGTTTTCTCGCCACCGCTTAGCAGCAAGATGCTGCGCGGTTCCTTGCCCGGCGGCCGGGCCACAATCTCGATACCGCTTTCCAGGATGTCCACGCCTTCGTCGAGCACGATGTCGGCGCGACCTCCGCCGAACAGGTCGCAGAAGAGCGTTTGGAAGTGATCCCTGACGGTCTGGAGCGTTTCGGAGAAGAGCCGCCGGCTGTCGGCGTTGATCTTCTCGATGATCTCTTCCAGGGAGGTCTTGGCCCCAGAAAGGTCCTTGTGCTGAGCAGAGAGCGTCTTGTGGCGGGTTTCGAGCTGGTCGAGCTCCTGCAAGGCATCGACGTTGACGTGGCCCAGGTTGCCGATCTTCTGGCGCAGCTCGTCGATTTCTTGCTGGACCTCTTCCCGCTGCTGTTGTTCCTCGTGCGTGGGCTCGTGCTCCAGTTGGGCCAGTTCGATCGCGTAGTCCTCGCGGAGCCGGTCGGCCAGGGAGCTGCGCTGGTGGCGCACTTCGCTGGCTGAGAGGTCGCGGGCGTGGATCTTTTCTTCGAGCTTGTGGACCCGGGCGCGGATCTTCTGCGTCCCGGCCGTTAGTTCGGTCCGCTGCTGAAGGAGCGACTCGCGCTGGTTGATCAGCTCCACGGTCTGGGCGGCAAACGTTTCTTTGCGGAGGTACAGCTCGGCGATCTCCGACTCCGCCCGAAGTATGTTCCACCGCGACCGATCGGCACGCTGCGTACATTGGCTCAATTGCTCGCGACTTTCCGACAGTGCGCGGCGGCGTTCCTGGCGGCTTTCTTCGAACTGGCGCATGCGGGCGTGGAGGTTGCGCAGCCGTTCTTCGCTCTTGGCCAGCTCGACCTTGGTCTGGGTGGTCTCGCGGCTGGAAACCTGCCGCTGGTCTTCCAGCCGCTCGATCTGCCGGTTCAGTTGGGCCAACTGGGCTTCCATCTCGGCCAGGCCTGAGTCGAGCTGTTTGCGTTTTTCCCGGACTTCGGCCAGCAGGCCTGAAGCCCTCTCGTGCTGGGACTCGGCGGCACGGAGTTCCGACTCCTGCACGGAGCGTTGCTGGTCGAACTGCACGCGACGTTGCTCGGCCACGGTGATCTTCAGCCGTTGCTCCGCCAGCATATCCACCGCCTGGCGGTGCTCAACCGCATGGGTTTGGACCTGCTGCCGCTTTTGGGCGATCTGTTGGTCGAGCCGGGCGGCGGCCTCTTGGAGTTCTCCGATCCGGGTCTCGAGCTCGGCCAGTTGGGTCTTCAGGGCACGTAACTGGCTGCGGCGCGAGATCAGGCCAGTGGAGCCATGTCGGGGGCCGACGACCAGGGTCCCGTCGTCCGCGAGCAGCTCGCCGGCCAGGGTGACGAAACTCAGTCTGCCGCCTGCCGAATTGGCCAGTTGGACCGCATGGCTGAGCTTTTCGACGATCCAGGTTCGCCCCAGCAGGCGTTTGGCCAGGGGGGCAAACCGGGGCTCGGTTTCCACGAAGCGGTCGGCTCGGCCGAGGACTCCGGGGCGGCCCTCCAGGTCCGCGTCCGGCGGAGGCGGCCCCTCCACCCGGCCGTCCAGCCAGATGAATCCCACCCGGCCGGAAAAGCGCTGCGACTGCTGCTGCAAGTGATCCAGCAGTTGGCCCCCGGGCGCGACGACCACGTGCTGTGCGGAAAGGCCCAGGGCCACTTCCACCAGCGGAGCGACTTCGACGCTGACGTGCAGCAGGTCGGCCACCAGTCCGCAGACCCCATGGAAAGGTCCGTCCGGGGAACTTCGGGTTTGAGCCAGGACTTCCTTCACCCCGGCGCCGAGACCCTCTTGGCGCCGCTGGAGCTCTTCCAGGACGGAGGTCCGCTCGGCGGCCGCGCTGTGACGTTGGCGCAGGGCGGCCAGCTCTTCCTGGCGGGTGGCGTGCTGCTGCTGGGCTTGCTCAAGTTGGGCCTTGGCGGCGGAGAGCAACTCTTGGTGCTCTTCTACCCGCCGGGAAAACTGCTCCCGCTGACGGCGAAGCTCGTCCAACTCGGCCGCGGCCGCATCGAGTTGCCGATCCAACTGGGCGATGCGGCTGCCGCTTCGCTGGGCGGAGGCCGCGGCCGCGGCCAGTTGGCTTTCCAGGGCGCTGCTCTGGTTGCCCAGCGAGGCGGCCGCGCGGATCTGCTCCATGTAGGCGGCCCGGCGCTGCTCGTTCTCGCCGCGGATCTGGTCGAGCCGGGTGATGACGCCGGTCAACTCCCGTTCGCCTTCGACCAGACGCACGCCGATCTGGCGATGCCGGTCCTCGGCCAGCCGAACCGCCTCCGCGGTATCCTGGAGTTTTTGCTGCAAGTCTTCGGCCCGCGCGCTGATTGCCACGAGTTGCCGTCGATACCGGGCGATTTCCTGTTCCAGGTCTCGGCTTCTGGCTCGCTCGTGCTCGACGGTGGATTCGTGGGCGGCGATGCGTTCGCGGTTGGCGGCGATCCGGGCTTCGGACTGGCGGATCGCTTCGTTGACCTCGCCGAGGCGGTTATCGATGCCCAGCAGACGGGCTTCCGCGGTTTCCATCTCGGCCGCCGCGGCGTCTCGCTGATCGCGCAGCGACTGGAGCTGGGCCTCGAACTCGGCCAGGCGGTCGCTGAGACGTCGCCAATCGACCAGTCCGACCTGGGTGCGGAGTTCCTGTAGGCGGTCGGTGTATTGCCTGAACCGCCGGGCCTTGCCGGCCTGGAGCCTGACGCTGCGCAGCCGGCTTTCGACCTCGTCGACGATGTCGCTAAGCCGCAGGAGGTTCTGTTCCACCCGCTCCAGACGCCGCAGCGACTCCAGCTTTCTGAGCTTGAAGCGACTGATCCCTGCCGCTTCCTCGAAGATCACCCGGCGATCGCGGGGCGAGGCCTGCAACAGGACGTCGACTTTGCCCTGCTCGATCACGCTGTAGGCCTGGGTTCCCATGCCGGTCCCGGAGAGCAGGTCCCGGATGTCGCGGAGCCGGCAGGGATGGCGGTTGATGAGGTATTCCCCCTCGCCGTTGCGGTAGACGCGGCGGGTGATGTAAACGTCGGGGGTATCGATGGGCAGCAGGTTATGGGAGTTATTCAAGGTGAGCGTGATTTCGGCCGAGTTCATCCCCCGCCGGGAGGGCGAGCCGTTGAAGATCACGTCGGCCATCTCCTTGCCGCGGAGGCTCTTGACGCTTTGCTCGCCCAAGACCCACTTGATCGCGTCGACGATGTTCGACTTTCCCGATCCGTTCGGTCCCACCACGACCGTGATACCGGTGGGAAACTCAAGCCGGGTCTTGTCGGCAAAGCTCTTAAAGCCAGCGAGTTCGAGCGCCTTGAGCATAGGTAGGACAACTCTGGGGCCGACAACGGGCTATCCCCCCGGCAGATCCGGGGACGATGGGCAACGGGTCGCGTCTGAATGGTTTCTCCCGTGGCCGCCGGTTCTGCCCGAGGGCCAAGTAGTGAAGCACCCTCAATGCGAGCCACGCCCCGTCATTCTAGCAAAGAAGCCCGTCAACGAATGCTCCTTCTGGTCGGAATCGGGGTGATCCGGGGCAGTTTTTTTCTTGGGTTTTTTGCCACTGGGACGGACGCCACGGGTCTAGTCTCAATACCGTTCAATTAAGGCTCATCCGAGTAAAGCGTACTTCGTCTTGTGAATGCCGAGGATCTTG
>CAZUAM010000700.1:0-3635 GCA_964618095.1 uncultured Planctomycetaceae bacterium
CGGCCAAACCGTGGCCCTCGCCGAGTTGTGCACTGAGTGCCAGGAAGCCGAGCAGCGTTACCAGCACGCCGCCTAGGATCAGGCCCAGCCCATTGAAGAGGTCTGCCCAAGCGACCGCTTTCAGTCCGCCCCAAACCGTATAGATCCCCGCGATGATGCCGATCAACCACACCGCGCAGATGATCACCCAGTTCCTCCCCGAAGGGTCGATCCCGAAGATCCACTGCATAGGCGTGCTGGTTAGCCACCCGGCGAGGTCGCCTGACTTCTCCACGCCCAAGTATGTCTTCACACTTTCGCCGAAAACGGCGTTCAAACCCAGTGCACCGGCGTAAAGGATCGCAGCGATGATCACCAGTACGTAGGCGACCATCATGAAGAAGGCCATCAGTCCCCGGGCGGCGGCACTATAGCGGGCTTCGAGGTACTCCGGAATCGTGTAGATCCCGCGGCGGAGGAACTTCGGCAGCAGGAAGATCGCCACCAGCACCATCGCCACCGCGGCCGTCCACTCGTAGCTGGCCAGGGCCAGACCCGTATCGTACCCTGCGCCGGCCATGCCCACGGCAGGTTTCATGGAAACATTCAAAGCGATCAGCGAGACGCCGATCAGCCACCAGGTCAGCTTGCGACCGCCCAGGAAGTAGTCCTCCGAGGATTCGTTCTTCCGGGACATGTACATCGCGAAGCCGACGACAAACAGGATATAAGCAGCAAAGGAACAGCAGTCCAGGCCGGTAAACTCCATTGGACTCTCCTTTCAGCTCTCGCGGGGGTAAGGTGCGGGCGACCTATTCCTCGGATCGGAACCCCTTACATAAACCGCAGCCCGGTGCCTGTCAACCGTCCGGGCGACCTCCCCCCGGTCGAGCCGGCCCCTGAGAAGGAACAGGGTAGACGGGCTGTGAGTCGAGATTTGGGACCTCCCGCCCCGGCCCGCCGATGATTCGTACTACCGGAACACGACGTACAGTGCCGCCGTCGCCAGCACGACGATCGCGCCGAAGATCTTCGCGCCGCTGGAGGAGGTCATGTCGAACTTCTGCTGTTCGGGCAAGCTGATCCGCTGCTTAAGCGGCGCGACCGCAGTGATCGTACCCAGCACCGCGCCCAACACGCCGACCGTGATCGCCATGCGATTGAGAAACGCCAAGTCGCTCCAGAACAGGTGCAACAGTCCGTAGACGATCGGGCAAAGCAACAGTCCCAGCGCGCCGCAGATACGGGGCGAACGGGGCACGAACAGGCCGAACAGAAACACCGTCAGCACACCCGGAGAGATGTACCCCTGGAACTCCTGGATGAAGTGGAACGCCCCCTGGAACTCGGGCTTGGCCAACTGCGGGGCGATCACGCACCCGACCAGCACGGCCAGCGGCACGCAGCAGCGGCCCACCAGCACGAGGTTGCCCTGGGAGGCGCTCTTGTTGAGGTATTCCCGGTAAACGTCCATCGTGAAGATGGTCGAGGCGGCATTGAGCATCGCCGCCAGCGAGCTGACCACCGCCCCCATCAAGGCGGCGACCACGAACCCTCGCAGTCCGCGCGGCGTGAGGTATCGAATCAGCAGCGGAAAGGCACCGTCGTGGTCGTAGCCGATCAGCTCTTGCTGCTTCTTCACCTCGGGTGCCTTGCCGGAGAGCCAGTCCACCCACTGCCGCCAGACCGGCAGGTGCGTTCCGGTAGCCAGGGCGACCGCCTCGCCGTTGAGATCGGCGATGCCCAGCACCTTCGGCTCTTCGCCTTCCTTCCGGTTGTTGTTGTACTCGCCGATCTCGACAAGCTTCTCTCGAAACTTTGGGTGCCTTCCGAGAAACGCCGGAACGAGGTTCTGGCGGAGCTCGCGCAGCCGCGCGTCAACGGGCACCTCGAAGCCCGCCGCCCGCGCATTGAAGATCAGGATCTCCCGTGCCTTGTCCGGGTGCAGCGTGGCGAAGTCGCCGTTGAAGGGGAAGGCCTTCTGAGCGGTTGCCGGATCACCCTTGATCTTTTCGAACTCCTCCAGGGCAGGCGCGTTGAGCCGCTTGCCCCGCATGGCGTTCTCCTGCATCTTCCCCTCGTGAAACAGCGCGAACGCGATGATGCCCGGGATGCAGACGATGAAGGGGATGATCAGCTTCATGCCGGCGGCGAAGACCACGCCTCGCTGGCCGTCGGCCAGCGACCGTGCCCCCAGGGTCCGCTGCATGATGTACTGGTTCAGGCCCCAATAGTAAAAGTTAGGAATCCAGATGCCCAGGATCAAGGCCGTCCACGGGATTTCCGGGTTGTCGCGCTCGAGCACCATGTGCATCTTCTTCGCTTTCAAGGCCCCAAACTTCTCCGCGAACGAGGCGTCCTCCTCGACCCCGATCGACTTGCAGACGGCGGCCCCGTCGATTTCCTTGAAGGTTTCAGGTTTGTCCAGAGCCATGAAGGTAAGCACCATGATGATCGCCCCCCCGATGATCAGGGACGAGCCCCAGAACAGGTCGGTCCACGCGCAGGCCTTCAGCCCGCCTGCGGCGACGTAGGCCGCTGCCGCAATGCCCACAATCCAGGACAACACCTTGATGTCCAGCGCGAGGCCCAAGACGGTCTGGCCCTCAAACAGCGGCTCCAGTGCCTTGGCGCCCATGTAAATCACCGCGGTGATGTTCACGCAGACGAGCATCACCACCATCAGCATCGACATGATCGTGCGGGCAGAACGGTTGAAGCGGTATTCGAGGTACTCGGGAATGGTGTAGATCCCGCTGCGGAGGAACTTCGGCAGGAAGAAGAAGGCCACCGCCACCAGCGTGATCGCCGCGATCCACTCGTAGCTGGCGATGGCCAGGCCCACGTGGTCCTTCGCCGCCGAGCCCGACATGCCCACGAACTGCTCGGCCGAGATGTTGGCGGCAATCAGCGAGAAACCGATCAGCCACCAGGTCAGCCCCCGACCGGCGAGGAAGTAGGACTCGCTGTCCTTCTCATGCCGGCTCTTCAAGACGCCCACCGTGATCACGGCAACGACGAAAACCAAGAAGACGATCACGTCAACCGCAGACAGTTCCATGGGACTTCCCTTTCTCGAACAACTCTCGGACCGGACCGAGGCAACCGAACGGCCGGACACAAAAACCTCTAGATAGACAACCCACCAGTGGATGTCAACCGTTCGGCCCAAGACAGCCGGGGGAGCCCAATACCCCCGCGAAGCCCAGGCAATGTGGGACGCCATTGCGGATCAGGCGAAGCACTGCATTTAGCCCCAATGCCCTCGGATGAGCAGCAAGTGCTGACGCCGTCCATGTTTCCCACGCCGGATTCACCAACCCGCGACTGCTGCTCGCGCCAGACCCAAAAAGCCGCGACCGCCGGTCGCGGGTTTCTGAATCTCGTCGGTCAGTGTTTTCCATCGACGGCTTCGAGCTTGCCGTCGCGGAGTCGGAGCGCGCTGGTGGTGGTCTTCTTCAAGAATTGCCGATCGTGGGAGACGACGACCATCGCCTGCGGCAATTCGCCGAGCAGATCTACGAGCCGCCCGGTGGATTGCCCGTCCAGCCCGCTGGCCGGCTCGTCCAGCAGGAGCACCTCCGGCTGCATGGCCAGCACGGTGGCCAGGGCAACCAGCCGCTTCTCTCCGGTGGAAAGCTTGTAGGTGATCCGTT
>CAZUAM010000701.1:0-3631 GCA_964618095.1 uncultured Planctomycetaceae bacterium
TCGGGCGTGGTGATCAGCAGCACTTCGTCCTCGATCACGTAGGTCAGGTCCAGATCGCGGAGCGTCAACCGCAAGGCCGAACGCAGGGAGATCCCCTTGAGGTTCTTGCTGATCGGAAGGGTCGAGGGGTCAAGTCCCACGTCGTCCAGGGCCTTTCTATCGACCTGCATCTCGATCTGGTGCAGATCCTTCAGGTAGTCGACCACGTCCTGCAACGGCGTCTCGACGAACTCCAACTGGGTGAGTGACTTCAACGCCGCCTCGATCTTCTTCTCCGCACTGCCTGCTTGGGCCAAGGTCATCGAGCTGTATGTCTCGATGCGGTGGGTGCTGATCCGCTCCCAGAACTCGGGGTCCGGATAGACAATCGGCGGCTCGTCGGGGAAGGGCACGTGGGCACGCTCCGCCTGGTAGAGCGTGTCCACCACCCCCTTCTGACGCGCCACGCGCAACGCCAACGCGTCGTGCAGGTATCCCACGGCACGCGAGTGGAGAGTGGCCAGCACGGGCACGGGATCGTCGGGGGCCAGCTCCCGGGCTTCCGCGGCCACCGCTTCCTCGGCCAATAGATACTGGCCTTCCGCCATCAGGGAGTCGAAGCGTTCCATCAACTGCCTGACTTTCTGTTCTCTACGAAGGAGGTTCTCGGCGTTTAGCTGTCGCTCCCTGTCCCTGGCAATCCTCTCTTGCAACTCCTGGCGACGCTGCTCCATCTCGGTCGTCCGCCGGTTGGCTTCTTGGAGGGCGGCCTGAATCACGTCGGTCAACTGGTCGCGGACCTCGGGATTCAACGCGGCAGTCCGGCTGACCTTTTCCAGGGCCACTTTGAGCTCCTGGGTGGCCACTTCGGGACCGGTGTCCATCAGGCCCCGGGCCTGGTTGACCACGTTCTGCACGTCGGCCCGGACCACCTGCTCGATGAGCCTCTTTTCGTCTGCAAAGGTCCTGGTCAGCGCGCCCCCGGCAGGGAACGGCTCGGGCCGGCCGCCGATCAGGTTCAACTCGTCACCGTCTCCAGGGTCCGGCCCCTCTGCGAGGGCCGGTGGAGGTCCGACAGCCGGTCCGGTCTCGGCAACCGGCGTCTGAGCACCCCCTCGGCGCTTGGCCACCGCGCGCTTGATCGCCATGACTTCCAGATTACGCGGATCCTGATGAAGGGCCTGATCGGCTAGCTGCTCCGCGTGGTCGAGGTTCCCGGAGGCCAAGGCCTGGCGCGCGAGTCGGCTCAAGCTCTCGAGCCCCAGGTCGGCCGCTCGCTGGGCTTCCTCCAGACTTGCCAAGCCGCGGATCGGCAGGCTAAGGCCTCCGTCCAGCTCGGCTTGAGAGACCAATTCCACCAGATAGCTGTGCAGTTCATTGGAACTGCCCGGCTTGACGGTCCAGGAGAGCTTCTCAGCCCCGCCGGCACCAGTGGCCGTCATTTGGATCTCAAACGGCCCTTTGCCCGAGAAGCTGCCGATGACCACGGTGTCGCGATCGGACCGCAGAGGCGGAGTCCGCTTGGGATAGACGGTAAACCCGGGGGGCCAGTTGACGGTTGTGGACGGCCAGAGGACGGTGGCATCGGCCGCGGCGGCCAAATCGCGTCCGGCTTGCTTGCTGTGTTGAATCATCCGACCGCCCGTCTGCCCGGCCAAGGTGCCGAGAAGCTGGCGGTCCGGACGCGGACCGACGACGTAACTGTTGACGGGGATCCGGGCGTCGGCCAACTTCGTCACCAGCTCTTCAAACTTCTGGAGATCTACCAACCTGGCGCGGCTGCTGCCCTCGCCGATGTAGATCACCGCCCGGGGGTTCTTCGACTCAGCCCCAAAACTGTCGGCCGCGGCCGTCAATGCCTTTGCCATGTCGCCTGCACCCAGCGGAGCGCGGCGGTCCAGCTTTTTCAGCGCCTCTGCCATCTGCTGGCTGCCGGGCGGGACGAAGCTGGAAGTCAACGGAATGGCGTTTAGATCGACGGCTAGCAGGTGGACCTGATCGTTCGGTGCCAGATTGGACAACGCGCCCTTTAAGGCGCCCAGCGCCTCGGCCCGGTAATGGCCGGTCTGGCTGGCTGAAGTGTCGAACAAGACAACGACGTCGCGGGGGCCCGCAACGGCTACGCCGGCATCCGGCCTCAGGCTCAGGGCGAAGTAGTTCGCGCCGGCCGGATGAGAGAAATGGTCGAGTCGAGCTGCCTCGAGGCTCGGCTCCGCACCCGTGGCGGTAGCGACCAGCAAGGCCACGGCCATGGTTGCCAGAGGCAACCTGGCCAATCGGAGGAGAAAGTGGGTAGACATGGTGATGGTCTCCAACACCCAACAGTAACGCGGACCCAGAAGGAGGCCGTGTTCCGGGGCGGCCCCCCGAGCACGCAGAGATTTCCCCATTAAAACCAGCCCTTAGCTGACTAGGCTCATTCTACCCAATCCTCGGGCGTTTTGCCAACGGAAAAACACCGTTTCGGCCCGAATCGTTCCGGGGCGGAAGCGCCCGGCCGCGGCTACCCCGGGCCGCATTTTCCTGTCGGGAACCCCCCGTAAGAAGCAAGCCGGCTCAGGCGGCGCGGGGCCGCCTGAGCCGTAAGTCATTTTATAATGGCAACTTGCGATTCTCTTTGCGGATTGGCCCGGGGTTTCCCGGAAGTCGCTAATCCGTCTAGTTGACACTCCGATCACGGCGGCTGCCAACGGCCAAGAACTTCCCGTTCAGACCGGAAACCTGCCGTGAAAGACTGTGAAATGCGTCGCCCAGCCCCTCCAGGGACCGCGATGTCCAGGAGACGATCAGGCCCCAAACGGTGCTCTCAGCCGTGACGCCTGGGTACCAATCGGCTTCCTCGCCGCTTACGTCGTCCGAGTCGTCGTACCCGTCGTAGCCCTCGTACTCGTCGGTCCCATACGGATCGACGTACTCGCCGTCGGTCGATGCGTCAGATTCCGTTTCCGAGACCTCGGCGGGCTCGCCTTCCTGGCTTTCGCCGTACTCGTAGTCGTAGTCGGATTGGTCCTCGTAGGCATCGCCCACCTCGTCGTCGGGCTGCTCGTTCAGGCCCTCCCCGTACCCGTACCTCTGCTCCGGATCCGAGTACTCGTATTCGTACGTGTACTCCTCCTCGTCCTCGACGTAAGCGTTCTCCTCTTCGGGATAGGCTTCGCTGTATCCCTGGTAGGCGGGGCTGCCCTCGGCGGCCTCCTCGTATTCGGAGTCGTACGCATCGGGCTCGTAGGAGTAGTCGGACTCGTCGGTTTCCTCGTACCCGGAGTCATCCGCGTCGGACTCGTAGGAGTAGTCGGATTCGTCAGGTTCCTCGTACCCGGAGTCATACGTATCGGAGTCATACGCATCGGACTCGTAGGAGTAGTCGGATTCGTCGGTTTCCTCGTACCCGGAGTCATCCGCGTCGGACTCATAGGAGTAGTCGGCCTCCTCGGTTTCCTCGTACCCGGAGTCATACGCGTCAGACTCGTACGAGTAGTCGGCCTCGTCGGCCTCCTCGTTGCCGGAGTCGTACGCGTCAGACTCGTACGAGTAGTCGGCCTCGTCGGCCTCTTCGTGGCCGGAGTCGTACGCATCGGGCTCGTAGGAGTAGTCGGACTCGTCGGTTTCCTCGTACCCGGAGTCGTACGCGTCAGACTCGTTCGAGTAGTCG
>CAZUAM010000702.1:0-3624 GCA_964618095.1 uncultured Planctomycetaceae bacterium
AATGTGCATAATCCGAGTTAGCCGCGCCACGCCCGCAACAGTGACCCCGCGCAGCCGGCGATCAGGACCAGGCCGCCGGCGATCAGGGTCCATCGGATCAGCGGTCGCCGGCGGTGTGCTGCCGCTGGCTGTGTTGGCGGGCTGGTTTCGGGGATGGTTCCCACGATGGGTACCGGGAGGATGCTGCGGACCTGTTCCACGGTGGTCAAAGGAGGTTGCATGATTGAACCCGCCGAGATCATCCCCACGCCCGCGGCCACGGCCGACGCTGCGGCCAGCGCCGCCAACAGCAGTGTCAGGCGGGGGGGAGCGGGGGAGGTGGGCGCCTGGATCAGCTCGGCCAGATCCAGCTCGATCCGCGGTTCCCGCTGGTGATCGTGCCAGGCCTGACGTTCCAGCAGGAAGGCCTGACGGTAGGCCTTGGCGGCCCGATCTGCGGCCTCCTGGAGCGTCCGGAACCTTTGGGCAGTCTCGGCGCCCTGCGGGGCGGTTTGTGCCGGCGGGATCTCGGCCGGTGGTACCGGTCCTTGCGCGGCGAGGGCTGGGCCTGCCGCAGGGGGCAGGTCGGACGGGTTGGGGGGAATCTTGCGGGGAGTTGCCGAGAGTTGCTGCTCGAGCGCGGTGATTTGCAGCTTGGTGTCCCGGACCTCGGGATGCAGGGGGGTCCGGTCGACCAGCAATTGCGCAAGACGTTGCTGAAGTGCCGCCAGCCGCTGGTTCAACTCGACCCACTTGGGGTTATCGACCAGCGGCGGGGTCGCCGGTGCCGGGGTTAAGGAGTCGGATTCATGGGCTTCTGTGGAGCTTGCACGAGCGTTGTCGGTTTGTTCTTGCTTGCGGCCGAATGTGTCGTCGGGCCGTCTCGCTTGGCCCGGCTCGAAGTGCTGCCGGGAGAACTCCTCCAGGCGTGCCTTGGCCTGGAGGAACTCTCGCTCCGCGCGCTCCGAGGCCTCCCGGGCTTGGGTGTAGGCCCGATACGCCCGCCGCTTCCACTGCTGGCGGCAGTCGGCGGCGTAGGATTCGGCCAGCGTGTTGACCAATCGGGCGGGGTAGTGGGCGTACCGGTCGGTGTACGCGATCGAAACGGCGACCTCGCCCGGCAGGGACGTCCCGTCGGCGGTCACCCGGAGGTTTTGGCTCACCGTCTCGACGGCGCGGTCTGCCGCGGCCTCGAGATCCTCATTCGCCGGCGGCTTGGCGGCCAAGGCCAATTGGCGGACGGCCCGATAGAGGTTCTCTTTAGAGGTGATTTGCCGCTGGATCTTGTTGGGGTCCGCAGTGTCCTGGAGACCCTCGCCGAGGTGAATCGTGGCGGTGGAAGTGTAGCTTCCCGCGGGCTTCGATGGCTGGGCCTTTGCCAGCCCCCAGCGGTAGACGGCCAGTCCGGTCACGGCGAAGACGGCGAGATAGAATAGTAGCTTTTGCGGCTCCCACGGGGAGGCCGGTCGAACCGTGTGGCCGGAGCTTTCTTTCGTCATCCGCATGGCAAGTCCGGAATCGCCCGGGGGGCATTGCCCTCCGGATTCTGCCGGCACGCGCCGATATGCCGGCTGTTGACCAACCACGCAGGCGTAAGCGTCCGATACGCGTCTTGCGGCGCTCTGCCCGCGCAGACAATCACATGTATTCGAGATCGACCGGGCGGGGGCTGTAGCTTGAGTGGCAGGAAAGGGAAGCAGGGGGTTTCTTGCGGGGATGTTCTCGGCCGACAGCCCCGCCCTCCCGAGCGGGGCTATAACCTGGAAGCCTTTCGATAAAGCCGCAGCGCGAAATGGCAAACTGCCGGCGATCTGGTAGAATTGCGGGAACCATGCAAGAAGGCCGGCCCATGACCGTGCAATTCACGTTGCAGGCGCTCTTTCTGGCGACTTTTGCGGTGAGCGTGGTGCTTGCGATGCTGGTCTCCCTGCGCGAGGTTGCCATCGGCTTGCTCGTCCCCACAGTGATCGCGGCCCACCTCTGTAGCCGAATTATCAGACGGGTGGCAAGTGGGGGAAACAAATCGTTGGCTGCTGCCTGGTTGTTTTGGATCGCGCTGCTGAGCATTACGATGGTCGCGTGCCTTGCCGGCCTCTGAGCAAACAACGGGGAGGAACCAGGGACAGGCCATGTTCCGAATCAAGATCTGCGGTATCACGAGCGCCCAGGACGGCGGGGCGGTGGCTGCGGCGGGGGCCGACGCGGTGGGGCTGAATTT
The DNA here is from genome assembly GCA_964618095.1 of uncultured Planctomycetaceae bacterium. GTDB lineage: Bacteria > Planctomycetota > Planctomycetia > Pirellulales > Thermoguttaceae > CAZUAM01. Next base: position 2,198 of record CAZUAM010000702.1, read on the forward strand.
CTATCCGAAAAGCCCCCGATACGTTGGCGTGGAGAAGGCCCAGGAGATCATCGTCGCGCTGCCAGATGAGTTGGTCAAGGTGGGGCTGTTTGTCAACGCCGCCGAGGAGGAGGTCTGTGAGACGTTCGATCGACTCGGGCTCGACCTGATCCAGTTGCACGGCGACGAGCCGCCGACGTTTCTGGCTCGGTTGGGCGGGCGGCCCGTGATGCGGGCGTTCCGGCTTGGGGAGGCGGGACTGGGTCCGGTGTGGGGATACGTAGAGAATTGCCGGCTGTTGGCGTGTATGCCGCGTCTGGTGCTGGTCGATGCGTGTGTGAAGGGCAGCTACGGGGGAACGGGCCAAGTGGCAGACTGGCGGGCCTTGACGCAGTATCCTCGCGACTCATCAGCCCCCCCATTGGTACTGGCTGGCGGCCTCACGCCCGACAACGTCGCCGAGGCGATCCGCACTGTCCGGCCGGCGGCGGTGGACACCGCCAGCGGGGTGGAGTCCGGTCCCGGACGCAAGGACCCGGCGGCCGTCGAAGCCTTCGTCCGCGCGGCCCGCCGGGCGTTTGGGGAGCGGTAGGACTCCGCGGCGGGAGTCACCGACCGCGCGGTTGCTCGGCTGGGCGGAAGGCACCGCCTTGCGGACCCGCGGGCCGTTGGCCCCCGGCTAGGGCACAAGGATTTCTGCCGCGTCGTCCCGGGTATGTTCCCTTGCCAACAAGGGGGTGATGGGCGTATTATAGTTGCCGATCACGTTGACCCAACGCTGAAGAAGGGAGATTTCCGTGTCGCAGGTAGAAACCAAGTTGCCGTACAAGGTGGCCGACATCTCGCTGGCCGAGTGGGGGCGGAGGGAGATGACACTAGCGGAAAACGAAATGCCGGGGTTGATGGCCTTGCGGAAGAAGTATGGCCGCAGCAAGCCGCTGGCCGGGGCCCACGTCACCGGCTGTTTGCACATGACGATCCAGACGGCGGTGCTGATCGAGACCCTCAGTGAGCTGGGCGCCGAGGTGACCTGGAGCAGCTGCAACAAGTTCTCGACCCAGGACCACGCGGCGGCCGCCATCGCCGCCACGGGTGTGCCAGTCTACGCCTGGAAGGGTGAGACGGATGAACAGTACTGGTGGTGTGTCAAGCAGACGATCACTTTCGCCGACGGCAGCGGGCTGAATCTGATCGTGGATGATGGGGGCGATGCCACGCTGCTGGTCCACCGCGGGTATCAGGCCGAGGAAGACCCCGCAATCCTGGAAAAGCCCACGGATAGCCCGGACCTTCAAGTGGTCAATGCCTTGCTCAAGGAGACCCGTGCCGAGGACCCACAGTTCTGGCATAAGGTGGCCAGCGGGTGGCGGGGGCTGTCGGAGGAGACGACCACAGGCGTGCATCGGCTGTACCAGATGCACGAACGGGGAGAGCTGCTTGTGCCTGCC
>CAZUAM010000703.1:0-3620 GCA_964618095.1 uncultured Planctomycetaceae bacterium
ACTCCGTCAGAAAGAAGCCGAACTGACCGACCAAGCCCACCGTTGGCAGGCCGAACGGCTTCAGCACCGGGAAGAGATCCGCCGCTTGCGGTCGCAACTCCCCGCGCCGCACGAGGCCGCGGTTCCTGCGTAGTGTCTCATTTCACCTGAAACGACCGGCGGCAGGGGCAGCTTGCCTCCCCCCTGTTTCCGCAGTGGCGGGAAAGCCGCCACCGGCACCCAGCCTGTCAAAACAGTTGAAACCGAACAGTAGGCTCGGCGGGCTGCGGTTCACCCTTGGCTGAGTGACTCTGTCTTGCCGGAGCTTGGCCGTCGGTGCTGCTCGGCCAGCTTGGCGGCCGTTTCGGCGGCCATCTTGCCGGCCTGGAACTCCCGCTGCGTGTAGGTCGGCTTGGTGCCGATGGCGAGCTTGGTCCGCATGTTCGCCAGCTTCTGCCAACTCAGCTCGTTGTTCAGATGCCAAACGGCCAATTGAGCGGCCCGCTGGCCGATCTCACCCCGCCCGAGCATCGCACAAAGCTCGGCCACCTCCGGCTTGTCGGCGACGCTCCGGATGGGCTTGATCTGGTACTTGAACCTGGGCCGTGGATCGGGCTTGCCGTATTCGAGGCAGACAGCGGTCAGCTTCAGCTTGCCGACCTTCTCCGGCGCCACGTTGAACCAGAAGCCGGGCGGGACGTTCGGACCGCGGACGTTCGGGCCGCGGACGTTCATCACTCCGCCGCCCGGCCAGTTGTTCCTGCCCGGACCGATTCCCAGCATCTGCGGAAGGCGAGCGTCGTTGACCCTCCTGTCGTCGCCGATGATGTCCTGAAATTGGGCCAGCACCGGCACTCCGGCAAACGCCTGCGGCAGCACCACGTTGAGCGGCTTGCCCGTCTTGTTCCTAACCAGCAGATTGGCCCTTGTCGAGTCTCTCGCGATCAGTTGGACTTCGATCTGTCCCTGCTCGATTCCGGAGAAGATCTCGACCAGCTCGCCTTTCGGCAGCGGTTTGCGTCTTGCGCGGTCCCCGGCCGTCAAAACCGCGGGTATCAACAGCAGGGCGGCCCACAGGCCGGGCCGCAGCAACCTCCCGATTCGACAAGACCTTGCCATGACAGGTACCTCCTCTTCTGTTCCTCGTGTTCCCTTGCCCGACGGGAGCCCACCCCGCCCGACCATAGCCTAACCAATTTGCTCAAAAATGCCAAGTCCCGTGGATCGGTAAATATGGGGACAAGCAACCCCGCCGCTGCCGGGGCAGATGGAGGCCCGCACCTTTCCGGCAGATAGAAAAAGCCCACGGGCCGCAACCCGTGGGCTTCGTTATTCGCCGCTGGCCGACCCCTGATCCGGGGCGCCGATTCACCTGCTGCTCAAGGAGGTCTCCTTGCTGGGGCTCTTCTCGCGTTTCTCGCGCTGCTTGGCCAGCTTGGTGGCCGCGATCACCAGTTGCATGCCGGCCCGGACTTCTTGCGGGGCGAAATAGGGTCGGCTGGTGCCGTTGGCAAACCGGAGTCGTTTAGCGGCCAGTTCTTGCCAGCTCATGCTGTTGTTCAGATGCCAGGCGGCAACTTGCGCGGCCCGCTGGTTCAGCCGCCCCGAGCCGAGCATCCGGCACAGCTCGTGTACCTCTTTCTTGTCGGTGAACTGTTCGATGGGCTTGATTTCATACTTCATGGCAGGTCGAGGTTCGGACTTGCCGTGTTCCAGGCAGACCGTGGTGACCTTGAACTTTCCGACCTTTTCGGGCGGGACGTTGAACATGGCCGGGGCGTTTTGGCCGACCCTTTCGGGCGGGACGTTCCACATGCCCATGCCACCCATTCCCATGCCGCCCATTCCCATTCCGCCCATGCCGCCGCCGAACCCCTGGTTGCCACCGCCCCAGTTGCCGTTGTTCCGACCGCCCCCGATGTTCCCGCCGCCCAGCCCGGGCGCAACGGCTTGGGCCAGCACGGGTACACCGGCGAAGGCCTCGGGCAATTTGACGTTCAACGGCTGCTTGGTCTTGTTCTCGATCAGCACCCGACATTCGGTCGAGTCCTTGGGGATCAGCTTCACGCCGATTTGCCCCCCCTTGATCGCCTCGAACATCTCGACCGTCTTGTGGTCGGGATTGAACTGCCCGGACTTGGGTACCCTGCTACGTCGCTCGCCCGCCAGAACCAGTGTCGGCAACAACACCACTGCAACCGCCAAGCCGAGCAACGGCGACCGCCAGTTTCGCAAACGAAAGCTCATGATCAATCTCCTCCGATCCGGTAGTGTCGATCAGCGCGCAGCACAGACCGCCCGCCACTCCACAGTTTACACAGCATACTCGCTTTCCACAAGAAAGCCAAGTGGAAAACGCCAATTGGGGGGGATCATCCGGCCAGCATAGTAGTTTCTGGGGGACATCGGCGGCTCTACCGCCCGCCTGCCGAGCCGCAAGCTGGTCGCTACCCCTCTATCGGTCCGGTTGCCAAAATCAGCGGTCCTGCCGGCGTGCTATGGTTGACAGACCGAGACGCCATTCTGTACGTTCGGCGGTTTGTGCCATTCGGGTCCAGGCCACGCCGTCGGGTCCCGGGGCAGGATTGGTTCTTGCGGGAGAGAGGTGAACTATGAAGTTTGGTCGGGTTGTCTTGGACCTTTTGCGACGCCGTGCGTGGGTGATCATGCTCTCCGCGCTGGTGGTGGTGATTATTGCGGCCGGTCCTTGCCTGGTTGCGGTTTCCCAACGGGCCCTTGCTGCCGACGCCGCGGCGGCTGAGGCTTCAACTGCCGATGCTCCGGGCGCAGACGCGCCAACTGCTGACGCCCCAACTGCCGATCCAGACAAGGCCCCGGCGAAGGACGCAGGGGATGCGAACAACACCCAGCAGAAAACGGTCGCCGCGGAAGGCGTGGATTGGAGATCCCCGCTCTTCTGGCTGATCGCCTTTGCCGGATCGATTGCCGCGCTGGTCTTCGCCTGGCGGTTCTTCAAGTCGATGATGGCCGCCGACGAAGGCAACCAGGAAATGATCGAGATCGCCGGCCACGTCCGCACCGGCGCCAATGCGTACATCTGGCAGCAGTACAGGATCGTCTTCCTGTTCTTCGTGGTGATCGTGGGCCTGCTGTCCTATGCGGCCTTCGGCCTGCACGTGCAGAGCCGCTTTGTGCCCTTCGCTTTCTTGACCGGCGGGTTTTTCTCCGGCTTGGCCGGCTGGTTCGGCATGAAGACGGCCACCTGGGCCAGCAGCCGGACGACCGCCGGGGCCCAGAAATCGCTCAACCAGGGCCTCCAAGTCGCCTTCCGCTCCGGGGCCGTGATGGGGCTGACCGTGGTCGGCCTGGGGCTGCTGGACATCACCATGTGGTTTGCCATCCTGTACTGGTTTGTCCCGGCCGTCAGCGGTCAGGATCTCGGCCTGGTGGCGATCACGGTCACCATGCTCTGCTTCGGCATGGGTGCCAGCAGCCAGGCATTGTTTGCCCGCGTCGGCGGCGGCATCTTCACCAAGGCGGCCGACGTGGGCGCCGACCTGGTCGGAAAGATCGAGGCCGGCATCCCCGAAGAAGAAAAACGCAACCCGGCCACTATCGCCGACAACGAGGGCGACAACGTGGGCGACGTGGCCGGGAGGGGCGCCGACCTGTACGAATCG
>CAZUAM010000704.1:0-3597 GCA_964618095.1 uncultured Planctomycetaceae bacterium
GTCGCGCGTTGGTCATCAGAAGTACGTGCTTAGTGGGTTTGCCTTGTCGGCCGCAGTCAGCGGAGCCGAATTGACGCGTCGTCTCGGCGGCAGGCGACCCCCGCCCGCTCTGGCGCCACAAAGTGCCATCAGATGGGCGGGTTTATTGCCGTCCCGGCAATCTATGGGCGACCGCGCAGCCTGCGCAATAGGTGCAAACCGCCCGTTCCTCAGATCGATGCCGGCCTCGAAGCTCGCGAATCGAACGCCTTGGCCCAAAAACAAGAGAGGGAGACCGGGACCGTTTGCCGGAACGGCCCGAAGCGGGCTGCGCAGAGAGTTCGTTCCCCTCTTTTCCGCGGCCGGCGCAATTTCGGCCGCTAGTGGGCAAGGCCCCGAATCTGTGATACAAAGGGTGGCGATAATCCCGCAGAGGTCGACCGCATGGCAAGAAGTCGATATCCCCGACCCGGCCATCCGCTTGCCCCGGCGATGTTGCGTGAGCTGTTGTTCGTGCCGGTGCCGGCGAAGTACCTCGAGCAGAAGGAAAACTCCGATCTGTTGCTGTGCGATCTGGACGAGACGGCCTGGGAGCAGTTCGGCGAGGAGGTCTGTCGACAACTGGCACTGGAAGTAATCCGTGCCGTCGGTCGCGCCATTCGCACCCCCCTGCCGATCAAGGACCACCGTCTGCCCCCAATCCCCGACGGCATGACCTTGGCCGATCTGGAGTTGGAGATTCGTACGCTCAACTGCTTGGTGTCGGCGGGAATCCACCAGCGCCCCCAAGATCTTCAGAAGATGACGATCGGGGGAGTGCTGGGGCTGCGTGGATTCTGGGTGAAATCGCTGGTGGACTTGCTCTCCTCGCTGGAGTACGTCACCAACCACCCGGAAGCCCGTAAGGCCCTGCGGACCGACGCGATCATTGCCGTCAAGCACCTCCAAGCCGCCCACCGTTACCCGCGCCCCAATCATCGCCTGGCCCCGCAAACGCTCAAGGAGACCCTGCTAAATCGAATTCCCGCGCATCTGGTTCGCGGCACGCGTTTACGCCGGGCGAGGCTCTGCGATCTGGACGAGACCGCCTGGAACTGTCTGACTCCCGCAAGGATCGGTCAATTGGCCGGGTTGATCGTGTCCCGTGCCGGCGCTGCCGCTTACAACCGGATCATCCTCCAGCGCCGCCTGCCCAGGCCGCCGGCCGGGATGCGGCTGGAAGACCTCCGCCTGGAAAACCGCACGCATAACTGTCTGCAGCGGGCCGGATATGGCCGGCGCCCCGAGGACCTGGGCAGGCTCACCGTCGGCGAGCTGCTCGCGATCAGGGCCTTCGGCTCGAAGTGCCTGGTCGACTTGCTCACTTCGCTGGAGACGCGAGTGTCCGGGGAGGGTAAACTCGACAAGGAGCTTACCGCCGAAGCCAAGGCCCTGGGAAACGTCCCTGAGGCAGGGGAGATCCAATTCACGGACCCCCGGCTGGGCGGGCTGTTGCGGGCGATGGACGCCGAGTCGAACACCCTGGCCGAGTTGGCTGAGCGGATCGTCCGGCGCCGTCTCGATCCCCCCGACCCCTTCCGCTTCCGAGAGCAGATTGCTGAACTCCGAGACAAGATCCGCCACTTGAGCAACCTGCCGTTGGAGGAGGAGCTGGTACAGGTATTCGCGCCCGGCCCCCGGGCACGCGACCGCCAGATCGTGGCCGAGTACTACGGGTGGGACGGCCACCGCGGCCGCACGCTGGAAGAGTTGGGCCGGAAGCACGGGCTGAGCAGAGAAAGGATCCGCCAGGTCTGCGCCCGGGCGATCAGGCGAAATCGTGACACGGCGGTCTTCGCGCCGGTGCTCGATCGGGCGTTGGCCCTGCTCGTCAAACGGCTTCCGCTGGCCCTGGACGATCTCCAGACGGAGTTCGACGCCGCCGGACTCTCGGCCTGCCGGCTGCCGGTGGAATCGGTGCAGCAGGCCGCAGAGTTCCTCTCCCGCCGCCCTGAATTTGCCGTCATCGACGTCGCACACAACCGCCTGGCCGTGCACCCCAAACAGGCCAAGACGCTTCGGATGATAGTGGAAACTGCCAGGCAAGTCGTGGGCAACTACGGGGTTGCCAAGATGGCCGACCTGATGGCCAAGCTGGCCACTCGCACCTCCGAAAAGATCAACCGCAACTTGGTCCGGGAAACCCTCCAAACCCAAAGCGACCTGCGATGGTTGGACAAGAACCGCAGTTGGTACCGGCTCGATTCACTGCTGCATTACGGCCTGCCGAACATGATCGACAAGGTCCTGTCGGTGGTGGGCCGGATTGAGGTTGCCCGGCTGCGCTCTGCCGTGGCACGGTATCGGCGAAGCAGCCGAAAACCGCCGCCGCAGAAGATCCTCCTGGAATTCTGCCGCCAGATGCCCGGCACTCGCGTCCGGCGCAGCCTGGTCATCTCCGACGGCGGGCGCGACTGGCGGAAGATTCTCACCGGCGTCGAGCGGTGCATGGTCGAGGTGCTCCGCGAGCACGGGCCGGTGATGGAACGAACCGCCTTCGAGGAACTCTGCATCCGCAAGGGCATGAACCGCTTCAGCTTCAACGCCATCCTGATGTCTTCCCCCGTGGTCGCCCAATACGGCCGCAGCGTCTACGGCCTGCCCGGGCTGAAGGTCAGTCGGAAGACGGTCCGGGAGCTGGTCAGCCGAAAACCGTCAACCACCCCCAACCGAGTGCTCAGGGCGTTTGGCCAGACCACCGACGGCAAGTTCTACCTGGCCTATCGCCTCTCCAAGGCCGCCATCTGCGGCGGCGTAGTCACCGTACCCACCGCCATGAAGCGACAACTACGAGGCAAGTTCACCCTGCGGACCGACCAGGGCCACGAGGTGGGCACGCTGGTTGCCAAGCACGGCTGCGGCTGGGGGCTGGGTCCCGCGCTGCGCCGAGGCGACGCCCAGCAGGGAGATCACATGCTGCTGTTGTTCGATACGCCCAAACGCCAGGCCCGAATTCACATCGGCAACGAAAAGCTCCTCCAGGACGTGACCGACACGTAGCCCGCTTCCACTGAGTTCAATTGGCTCTAACCCGCCAGCGGTCATCAGAGGTATTCCGCCGGAAACTTCCACGGGAGGCGGTACTCGGGCACGGCCGCCTCGGCCGCCTCGGCGTCGCCCACGATCTTCTCGCCCACCGGATCAAAGCGGATCGAGCGGCCCAGCTTGTAAGACAGGTTGCCCAGCACGAGCGGCACGTCGATCTTGGTGTGGTAGAAGACGCTGCAACTGGGCTGCCGGCGGGTCTTGATGCAATCCAGCCATTCCCGCTCGTGTCCCGGCGACGACGGAATCGACTTCTCCGGCGGCTGCATGCCCTTCATCCGGTCGCCCTCGGGCACGATCTTGTACATGCCGTAGTTGCAGTACATGGTGCCGTTGAGGCCGTGGAAGTAGATCCCCAGCCGCCGAGCCGGTTTGCCGCTGCCCAGATCGAATCCGTAGCTGTTGCCCAGCGTCGACATCCAGGTCATGGTCATCTTCGGATACTGCCAGAGGATCTCCTGGGTGTCGTAGGCGTCGCCGTCGTCCTCAACCACGTAGCGCCCGCCCGAGCAACTCACGTGGGTCGGATAGCCC
>CAZUAM010000705.1:0-3590 GCA_964618095.1 uncultured Planctomycetaceae bacterium
CCCAGCCCCCAAGACCTTCAACAATACTTCGTCCTCCGGCGTATCGCTGGCGACCTGAACGCAGGCGATGCCGTGTCCGGCACAATAGCTGCGAACGGACCGTTGGAACTGGACGAAGACCTCTTCGTAGCGCCTTGCGGCCCGCTCGGTGATCGTGGTCCGCCGGGCGGTTTCGGCTTCCACGTCGAACAGCTCCAGGTCGCCGAGCAGGTCGGGCCGGGCCTCGCGGGGTTCGTGTATTTGCACCAGGCGGGGTTGGTAGCCGCGGTGCCGGAGGATATCCAGCCCCGGCTGAAAGCCGCGGGGATCGTACAGGTCGCTGATCACGACGGCCGGCCCGTGACGCTGATAGCGGCCGACGAAGCCCTGGGCGGTCCGCTTCAGGTCGGTCCTTGTGCCCTGCAACGGAAGCTCCCGCAGGAAACGCAGCAGCTTGAAGATCCGTGTCTTGTGGCGGATCGGCGGCAGCTCGGCCACGATTCCGCCGGAAAACGCCGCCACGCTCAGCCGGGCCAGGTCGCCAAGTGCCGCGTAGCCCAGCACGGCGGCGATCTGCCGGGCAAGCTCGAACTTCGCCGGGTCGCCCAGTCCCATGCTGGGTGAACAGTCCAACAGGATGTAGACGTGGAGGTCCTCGGCCGGCCGGAACGTCCTGGTGAGCAGCTCGTCGTGTCGGGCACAGCGGGTCCAATCGACGTGACGATAGTCGTCGCCCGGCGCGTAGTCGCGCAGCCCGGCGGCCTCGGTGCCGCCGCCGGGCAGGTTCTTCGGCGGCGCGGCGACCAGCGAAGGGCCGCCGGCCCGGCCTGCGGCCAGCGACAGGGAGTGCAATCGTTTCAGCAGTTGGGGGTCGAACATTGCCAAGACGTCCCCATTCACCGGTCGCTCGGCGAGGCCGCTGCGTCCCGCGGGGGGCCCAGGATCGCTTCCAGCAGGTAGTCGATCACCAGATCGGGCCGGATCTCCTCGGCCTGCCCTTCGAAGTTGAGGATCAACCGATGTCGCAGCGCCGCATGCGCGACCGCCCACAGGTCTTCGCGCGACACCTCGCCGCCACCCTCGGTCACCGCCCGGACCTTCGCCGCCAACACCAGTGCCTGGGCGCCGCGGGGGCTGGAACCGTAGCGGACGAATCGCCGGACCATCTCCGGGGCCTGCCGGTGGTCGGGATGGGTGGCCGCCACCAACGAGACCGCCAGGCGCCGAAGGTCGCTGGCGATGGGTATCCGCCGGGCGATTTGCCGCATCTGGAGGATCCGCCGGTCGTCGGCGACCGCCATCACCACCGGCGGCTCGCCCTCGGTGGTCCGCTCCAGGATTTTCTCAATCTCGTCCTCAGTGGGAGGGTCAACCAAGACCTTGAAGAAGAACCGGTCGAGCTGCGGCTCAGGCAGCGGGAAGGTGCCCTCCATCTCCAGCGGGTTCTGCGTGGCGATCACGAAGAACGGGCTGGGCAGGTGGAAGGTCTCGCTGGAGACGCTGATCGACTCTCCCTCCATCGCCTCCAGCAGGGCCGACTGGGTCTTGGGCGTGCCCCGGTTGATCTGGTCGGCCAGGATGAGGTGGGAGAACAGCGGCCCCTTTTGGAACTCGAACGTGCGCCGGCCCTGCGGGTTCTCCATGACCACGTAGGTGCCGATCAGGTCGGCAGGCATCAGGTCGGGCGTAAACTGGATCCGCTGGAACGAGAGTTCCAGGACCCTGGCCAGGGTCTCCACCAGCAGCGTCTTGCCCAGCCCGGGGACTCCCTCCAGCAACAGGTGACCGCCGCTGACGACGGCCGTCAGCATCGCGTTGACGACTTCTTCCTGCCCCACTACGACCTTGCCGATCTCGCGCCGCAGGGCATCGAAATCCTTACGGAAGGCATCCAGTTGCTGCCCGATCGGGACGTCGGTGCTCATTTGTTGAGTTCCTCTAACTCGCCGCGGTAGTGCTTGTTCGGGCAAGGCCGGCCGGCCGCGCCGGCGCCCGGGCCGGGCGTGATCGCAGTATCACACCGCAAAGGTGTGAGGTCAAGTTGAGCCGAGCTGCCGATACGTCAGACGTAGGCGTAGGGTACAGTTGAGCTTGTGTGGAAATGGTGGCTTGGTTGCTGCGGGCCGAGACGGCCTGGCGGACCGGGGAGATATCGCCCCGCCAGGGACGACTGGGGGAATGGGCCGGTGTCGCCCCGGCAGGCGTTTCCTGCCGGCTACTAAACTATACATATTACCCAGAATGCCCCATTTATCAGTTGCCGTGGCTTGTCTGGTACCTTTCTTCCCGCCTCCGCTTGGGGGGAATAACTGGGCGGGGGCGGGGCGATTGGCAGTCCAGTGGTTGCCCGGGCTGTGGACGCCGCGGCAACCGGGGCTGGGAGGCCGGCCGGCCCTGCGTGATTGCGGGCGTGGCTCCCTTCTGCTACACTAAAGGGGAGTTGAGCAACGCAAATTGGGCGGGCCGACCAGCCTACGGGTATAGAGCGGTCGGAGTCTTCCCATTTGGCGCCCGCCCGACGAACGCCGCGGACTCTCGCGAAGCCTGCTGTCTGCCGAGGGCCTTTGCGAAGACCAGCTTAAGGAGGCGAACGAATGAGAAGTGGCACGTCTCTGCTAGTGGGCGTTGTGGTATTGATGCTCTTGGTCTGCGGCGCGATTGCCCAGCAATCGCCACCGGCGGCAAAGGCCCCGGCACCTCCTCCGGCGGTGGTCAAGGATCTCGCGCCTTGGCACCTTTCGACGATAGCCAAACAGAGCCGGCCTCGGGGTGGCGGCGAAACGGTCGCCTCGCCGAAAGGGCCGCAGAAGTACCTCCAAATCGAGGTCCGTTTCAAGATCCCGCCGAAGGCGCAGAAGAAACACAAGTTCCGGATTGTCGACCACCGCGGCAAGGAGGTAGGCGAGCTTTGGGGCTGGAACGATCGCCGCTCGTTGGTGATCTTCGAGGGAAGCTGGGACAACCTGAAGGGCCTCTACCTGGACGGCAACGGCCACCGCGAGCCGCTGTTCAGGACGGTGCGGGTGGGGCCCGGCGGGGTCGTCGCGAGGCCAGTTTTGCCGGGTCCGCGCGTGGTGACGCCGCCTCGTGTGGTTGAAGTTCCGGGCGAAGGGCCCCGGATTGCGTACGTCCCCGGTGGCAGGACCGTGATCGGCGGCCCGGATCGGGTTGTGCACGAGGGCACCGATCGGGTCGTCCATCACGGTACGGATCGCGTCATCCATCAGGGTACCGACCACGTGATCCATCACGGCACCGATCGTGTGGTGCACGTGGGTGGTCCTGATCGGGTCGTGTACCACGACGGCGGCGGGACGACCACGCATGTCCACCACGACGGCGGTACGACCACGCATATCTACCACGACGCCGGTACCACGACCCACGTGCATCAGGATGGCGGCCCGGTTTCGCACGTCCACGTGCACAGCGACGGCAGCAGGACCACGCACGCGCACGCCAACGGCCAGGTCCCCCACGAGCACACGGGCGATGGCGCCGGGCCCGCAGAAGGCCCTGGCGCCGGCAAAGGTCCGGGTCCCGGCGAAGGTCCTGCCCCGGGAGCCGGCCCAGGTCCCGGGCCCGGGATGAGTCCCGGCGAAGCCCCTGGC
>CAZUAM010000706.1:0-3587 GCA_964618095.1 uncultured Planctomycetaceae bacterium
CTGCGCATGCTGTCGCGATTCAGCCATGTTGCGACGGACTCCTGTTGTGCTGCCGACCGTGAGGGCACCTCGGCTGGACTTCATGTTGCCGGCGGCTGCACAATCTGCCTGCCCTGCGGGAGGTGGCCTTCGCCGCCAACCGATGTCTCCTGCACGTCCAACAACTCGACCACGATCCGACGATCGCCCAAGACGCATTCGACGAGATGACTCACCCCACGGAAGCAGACGGCTAGCGGGTCAGCGGTATGCGTTTCGGTGATCCCCTGGTGCTGGCGGTGACGACCGTTCTGTTGATGTTTCGTCTCTTGCCTGAGGGTTTTTCCAACCGAGACCTGCGTGAGAAAGTCGCGCGATTGCTCGTCCGCTCTCCCCACGAGCTGACCCCGGGCCAGATGACCTATCAACTGCGTAGTCTTCGCTTGCGTGGATTGATCCTGCGGATCGCCGGCACCCATCGGTATCGCCTCACCGATACGGGGCTGCGAACGGCGTTGTTCTATACTTGCAGCCTTTCCCACGTCATCCGCCCTCTCTATGCCGTCCTGAATGACTCCGCCAATCCCCCGCAACAACGGATTCTCCGAAAACTCCAATCGCCACCCAGATCGCCTCCCAACTCCAAGCAGCCGCATGAAATCCGACTCAGAAGAAACTTGACTCAACGACAGCAACCTCTGGAATGTAAGTAACCTAGACCGCGTTTCTGCTGAATTACCGATGTGATCCCAGCGGAACGGTCAGTGCCACCGGTGGATAGTTCTTATACTGGAAGTGAAGTCCGCCAGCGTGGATGTCAGTTTTGGGTATCACGAAACAGTAGCTTTCGTCAAGATGCGACGGTCTACTGCCCGGTCCGCTTCCACCAGTGGGAACGCCCTCAAAAAAGCCCGTCATGGACGACCCGGACATCTCGGACATCTTTGGAGTAAGAACCACCCCGTCACGAGTAATCAGCTTGATTGCCCTCCCCTCCATCTCCCAATTCCAGCGTTCAGGGGTACTGCCCGCATCCACCATATTGAAGGGGATGCGCACTTTCAGGACCAAGAAAACTAGGCCCCTCTTACGAGCCTGCCCTGTCAGTTCTTTACGCGATTTCCAGGGGTCAGCACTGGGCAGACTCTCCGCTGTGTAGGCCTCGGCGATTTCGATGTTTTGAGGCGGCGGGATCGCCGGAGCAGCGGTCGCGCTGCTTTCAGCCCGGTCGGATTTGGACCGATCCGTTTCGCTAGAGGCCAGCTTTCCCACCCTCTCCGCTTCCTTGCGCATCGCCTCGTCCATCTCCTGCATACGTCCCATGCTCGCCTTCCATGATGCAACCATAACCGGTAGCAGGTAACTGTATACAAGGAAGACAACAAGTAGAAAAAGCGAGCCGTAGACTACCACGCGCGATGATGCGAGCTTCCAAAGTCTGTGAGTTCCATAACGGCGATTCCTTCTGTGCAACTTGAGGGATGGTCCAGTCAGTCCCTCTGCAGAGACCGACGTGTCAGCCAATTCCTCCTCCCACCACGCATGTTCTGCATTCTGTCCTCTCGCCCTCTGCGTAGGTCCGACTGACTCTTCGTCGAGAACTCCCCCAGCCCGTTCTGAATGGGGGGACGTGTAGCGATGCTCCCCAACTTGCGTAACAGGCGCCTTGGAAGCACTTCCCATTGCCGTAGGATGCTGTGACTGTCGCCGTTGTCGCTCTGCTTCGTAGCAGCTTCGGTGATAACATCGCCCCTTGACGTCCTTGACCTGACCTGGATCTGCCGAGAAGCCCTTCCCGCATAGTTGACAAACACCCGCCTGAACCTGGCCCTGCGGATCCGAGGCAGCCAGGGCGTCGGGGAACGGCGACAATTCTTCTATGTATGCGGCCCGTTCTTCTGGACTCGGCTCCTCGACAACTGGCTCCCGTTTCTGCGTTTCGGCGGACCCGAAATCGATCGTTTTGTCACCGGGTGACAACAACGCCACGCCAACCCTTTCCAAATACTCCAGATGCACCGACTGTTCCCGCCACAGCCAGGATCGCAGGCGCCCAAGACTCCACTCCCCTTGGTCGCCCTTCTCCCGGGCGTATGCTTCGCACAGGCGATTCAGGATCGCCTCATGATGTGCCCGCAGTTTCGCCGGATCGTGAAGAACGCCCTCAGCCCGGCCCAGCTCCTTCAGTAGCTCCACCGCCCGCTGGGCAACGTCGCGATCTTCGTGGTTCTGATAGATAAGCAACTCGGCGTACGCGGCGCGAACCGCCGCGAGCAACTGTTCGCGGTCCGGGTCAAACCGCGGCCTGCCAAGCAACTCGTACAGATCGGCTGGCTGCCGGTCCTTTTCAAGCCAGTCTCGGATACTCATGGCCATAAGCGTTCCGACAACAACGCGAGAGTACCGGCGTTTCCCAGTCAAGGACTGGTTCGGCCGTGTTGCCTGCTTGATCGGCGAAAGCATGACGCAATGGGCAGGCGAAAGCCGCAATTCAACGAGAGGTTCGTGTCTTACCGCGGCTCGACATCGCTCACCTTCGTAGTACGTCGTCGGCCCCCGGAGATTACGGCCCCCGAGCCCGAGAACCAGCCTGTGTGATTATACTTGCTGCGAAAGAGGTGCGATACCCCTCATGCGGGTGGCTCTTGCTCGGCGTAGGCGGCTCTTTCTGTTGACGAGCAGGTCTTGGCAACTGGGTGATCTTCTCGCCAATTCCCATTCTGCATCAGCACGGCGAGGCGTCACCAGCCAGACGAGCAACACCAGCCCCGCAATGACAACTCCCCCCCGCAACCCCGGCGACTATCCAAACCCTCCTGCTTTTCGCAGCTCTCGCCCTCTGTGCGGGCCCCTCCGGCCGACTGGGCAGCGGCGGCGGACCGGCTGGGGGCTGGGCGGGAACCTGAAACTTCTACCCACAAGCCGGGCACGTCACCACCCCACCACCTGCAGACGGGCTGAACTCCAGCACCTCTCCGCAGCGGCACTTCCCACGGATCATCGCACTCTCTCCAAATCGTTGCGACCCGCCGAACCGGGTCAGGCTTCCAGCCTGCCGGGCAGGCAAGACGGCTGCCCCACCGGCTTTCGCGCGGGTCCTACGGCTTCAAGCTCAGGGGTGCCATCTCAATCAACTCGATGTCCCAAACCTTGATGTCTCCAACCGATTCGACGGTGGCCAGTTGCTTGCTGTTGGGACTCCAAGCCAGCTTGTACTTGCTGTGCGTGTCGGGCAGGGCGCCCAGCCACGCGCCCGTCTTCGCGTCCCAAATCTCCGCCTTCGAGCCATAGGAATACACAGCGGCAACCCAACGGCCGTCAGGACTCCAAGCAACCTTCTCGAACTTCCGGCGACTGGAGCTGCCCGGGCGCGATAGGCGGCCATTCGCACGCGACTCCAGCTCATGGCGCAGCCGGCACTCGTTCGAATCGGAGAAGTCCCAAACCTCGACGCTCTGTCCTGCGACTGCCAGGCACGTGCCATCGGGCGACCAGCTCAACTCTCCGCTTTGGCCACTTGGACGCGTTCCTACCGCCTTGGGTAGCCCGTACAGGGCAAGTATCAGTACATTGGAGTCACTTTTTTGTCACAACAATGACAAGTATCA
>CAZUAM010000707.1:0-3582 GCA_964618095.1 uncultured Planctomycetaceae bacterium
GTCGAAGATCATGCCGGAAGTCGAAAGCGGCGCCATCCCCTTCAATTTCTACAAGCTCGTGAAATGGCCCGTTTTTGACAAGAAGTGCGCTCCCTGTCATCAGGAGCATGAAAACGTGCTCGACATGACCTATTCTTCTCTGGCAAGGAATCATTTGGCGTTCGGCTTACCTGGGGAAATAGGGATGAGGATGCTCGGTATTGGCGGTTCAAGGACCACACCGGGGCGGTTCGGCGCACATGCATCGGGGATTATGAAATCACTCACAACCAAAGGGTATCACAAAGACCTCAATATGTCGGATGACGATTGGCGGCGGCTTACCCTGTGGCTCGATCTGAACTCCAATCAGCTCGGTTGGATTGGCGATGAAATGGATCCGATCAACGCCCAAAGGCGAGGCGACGACGTCTGGCCGCCAATCGACGTCGATCGATTGAATCCGACGGGGGTGGAAAAAGACTACCCGGTGGGCTCGATCGAGGGTCGGTGAGTCGGGATGCTCAACATGCTCCTCTCATGGAGGCACGTCCCAACCCGTTGGGGGACCCGGCCGCGTTGAGTATCACGTTGCCGAATTCCAGCCACGACGTCAACGCGTAGGCCTGCGCCATTCGGCACTACAGGTCAAGCCGGCAGAGTCTGACTCCACGCGGCTACGCGATCAGCACGACTTCGATCCCGGCCAACTGGCAGTAGGCCTTGAACGGCCGATCCAGCTTGCCGAGGATGAATAGTTGGTGGAATCCCTTGCAGTCGCGGGAGTCGGCCACATTGTCCATCTCCAACTCCACGGAGGTGCGGCAACCGCCCGACGGCGGCGTGTCGATGTTGGCCACCACGCGTCCGGTCCCGAGGATGATCTGGCTTGGGCCGCTAAACTTCATCACGGTCACTTCCTCACCCACCGGCCAGAGGACTTGCGGGGCGACGCCGAGGTTGGACTCGTTGTGGGTGCGGAGGATGAACGGCACGTGCGGCTTGTCGGGTCCGGCAAGCTTCGTGCCACAGGTGCAGTGGGCGCCCATCAAGGTGTTGCGGACCGTGTTGGGGGCAGGGTCCTGCATGAAGCCGGGCCGCTCGAACAGAAGGTGCGTCAGCCGGGACGAGATGGCGGCGTTCCAGTCGGCCTCGCAGGCGGCCACGACCAGTTCGTCGCGCAAACGGGAGAAGGCCAGGCAGGGTGGCAACATCTGACGTCTGCTAATCGGGCCCAGGCAATCCATTGAGAATCCCTGACAATTCTCGGCGGCCATCAGACGCCGGATGACCACGTAGTTCTTCGCGGCGTTGAGAATATCCGCCTTACTTGGCTCGACGATCTTCTTGGCCTCCTTGCTGTAATAGTCGGCCATCGCTCGCACCTCGTCGGTCGTCTCCACCTTCTTGAACTCTTCGATAAAGTGACTGGCGGGGATGTAATGTAGCGTGGTGCCGATCACCTCGAGCTGGCGATCCGCGGTCTTGTTGCCTGCCACAATCAGCAGCCGCGTGTTCTTCATTTGCCGAATCGTGTTCAGCATCCGCACCCCGAACGCCAGCCAACCCACGTCCTGGGTAGCGGCCACAAAGGTCTTCGGCGCTCCGCGGGTCTTCTGCAAGTGCCCGGTGAAAGACGTCCCCATCGGGCTGAAGACGATCGTGGGAATCTCACCCCGCTGCGCGACGAACTTTTCGGCATGCGGCCAGTAATTGGGGTGCAGGCCCATCACGGTCAAGATCACGCCGTCGGGCGGGGACTGCTTGCAGCGGGCCAGCAGCTTGTCCACCTGCGCCATGTCTGCTACCGGCTCGTCCTCTACCTGGAGGTCGACACCCAGCTTCTGGGCGGCCTCGACCATGGTTTTCTTGTAGTCGGCCTGTCGGGCGGCGATGTCGTACGACGCGCCGGGCCAGCCCATCCAGTAGCGCTCGACCTTCGGATGCAGGAAGACGGCGAGCACACGGGCCTTGGCATTCGGCGGCGGTTGGTCGGCCTCCGCGGCCGAGACCGTGCCCGTCAAACTTGAGGCCGCCAGGGCCGACAGCCCCACGCCCGCCATGAAATCCCGCCGATCCATCGACCCGCAGCAACCGCAGTGGAAATGTCCGTGATTATGATCCTCTGACATGACCTGTTCTCCTTGTTATGCTATGAGCTTTCGGAAAATCGACCGATACTGCACGGCCCACACGCCGTAATGCTAGCCGAGCGGAACGGGCAGGTCAATCACTGGCCCGCTGTGCGTCCCGGTACGCTACGACTGGCCGACGATGGCAGCCGGGTGGCTTTGGCGATTGGTCGATTGTGCCAGCCGCACCGTCGGGCGCTAACCCATCGACCAGCGTGGTCCGTCACGGTTCCGGAAACGGCTGCCGTACGGCGGCTCGAACCCCCTCCAATGGCGGGCAGTCCGGCAGTGAGCCAAACTGGGGCGTGGCAGAGGTCAACCGCTGCCTGAGGTTGGCCGCCGAGAAGCAGACAGTTCGGCGAGGGCCGTTGGATCGGCAACCCTCCCTGGACCTACTCGCCCCGGTTGGGCCTTCTTGGCGTCGGCTGGCTGTCAAGAGCGATTGCACAAATTACGGAGGCGGAGTCTTGCGATCCCCGCGCCGGACGCGTACCATCTTCTTTGTGGTCTTGAGCAACCGAGGCGAGGTAGGTTGGCTCAGGCAGTATCCTTTGCAGACATGAACTTCAAGGAGGCCAAATCATGGGTCTAGCTGTGGAACGTGTCGACGTGTGGGCTGCGAGCATCAAAGACCAACCAGGTGGTTTGGCCGAGAAGCTGGCGCCGCTGGCCGAAGCCGGCGCGGATTTGGAGTTTGCCGTCGCTCGACGCGCCCCCGACAAGCCGGGAATCGGCGTGGTGTTTGTGACTCCCCTGCGAGGCGACGCCCAAGCCGCGGCGGGCGCGAAGGCCGGATTCGCCGTCGCGGATAGCCTTCACTCGGTCCGCATCGAGGGCGACAACAAGCCGGGCATCGGTGCCGAGCTAACAAAAAAACTGGCCGACGCCAGAGTCAATCTGCGCGGATTATCGGCCGCCGTGATCGGAGAGCGATTCATCATGCATCTTGCGCTCGACACGCTGGAGGACGCCGAAAAGGCAATGAGTCTCCTGCAACAAGCACCTTGAACCGCGGCGAGCACTTGGCGCGGTTGGCTTCGGGCGTCCGATAACAGCCGCCACGGCATTCGCGGCGGGCTCAACGTGACGGCCCCGTCAGTCGGGCGTGGTCTGGTTAGGCTTTGCGCGCTCTGCTGAGAAGAGCTCCCGCGACCGCGACGTGCCCCGCTTCACCTGGGGCTATTGTTATGGCCGCGTCGAGTGGGTGCAGCAGAACTCCCCCAAAGCGAGGAAGGTCGCCGAGTGGCGAAAGGAAGTCCGCGCGGATCTGCCCACTCCGCTGGCGGATCAGGAGCCTGCTGCGAAGGAATCCGTGGCAATACCCCCCATCTTACTGGCCGGCTGATGCCCCCCACGAGCTTCCGGGGCCTGGGCAATAGTTGCAGGGGCGGCACGTAGAGATGAGAATAGGCGATGTTAAGGATCGGCCGATAAATAACTTCCCGTTTTCTTGTGGGAGGCGACTCTGTCG
>CAZUAM010000708.1:0-3580 GCA_964618095.1 uncultured Planctomycetaceae bacterium
AAAGGCCGTCGATCTGCTGTTTATCGAGAACGTGGGTAACCTGGTCTGCACCGCCGGCTTCGACCTGGGCGAAAGGCTGCGGATCGTGGTGCTGAGCACCAGCGAGGGCGACGACAAGGCGGTCAAGTATCCGGCCATCTTCCAGGGCTCCCACGCCTTGTTTGTGACCAAGACCGACCTGCTGCCGCAGACCAACTTCGACCTCCAGCGGATCACCACCGACTTCAGACGCCTGGTGCCAAACGGCGCGATCTTCCCGGTGGCCGCCATCAGCGGCGAAGGCGTCCCCGCCGCGGCCGACTGGTTGGCCGAGACCTGCGGGCGCTGAACCAAGGATCGGTATGCGCAGAGACTCAACTGGTGAAAGGACCTTCAACCCTCAGCGTGAGTTCGTGTGCCAAACGGGTTCTCCACTCAAGGGCTTGATCCGTTTTTCGGTTCTCGTAAGTCAGCCCAGGAATCTCCGCGTTGCCCGGATTTTGGCCCTCGGGTCTTGGGACTACCTCAATCCCGTTCGCTCGCAGATCACCAACGCGCAAGACGGCTACATAGTATCCCTGGGTTGACGGTCCTTGTGCCGACTGGTCGATTGTCCGATACTTCGCGCGATCAACAGACAGCCCCGTGATATCCCCTTCACGAGGGCGGAAAGCTTCTGGAGAAGGATTCGGATCCAGGCTGGGATCATACCAGCCCGGTTTGACCGGGATCTTCCGATAAATGTATTCGTCATCCGCTAGGGGCTCGGTTCCATCGGCGTCAGGCATGCTTGTGGCTTGCAGCGGTCCACTGGGTCAATTAAGGGGACGCCGAGACACCAACCGGGAATCAAGAAACACGGCAATCTCAACTGAGCCATCTGCATCAATTTCGATCGTCTCAAAGAGAGAGCCCTCTCTATGCTCAAATACAATTCCCCCGTCTCCGCTGGGGACTACCCGAAGCGGAGCAGGCATCCCCGCATCACGCATAGATTGGGCGACACGGCACGCCATCCCGATGACCGACCGGCACGGCATTTCGATGCCCTCATCCTCCAATCGGCCGGCGTCCCTCACCCACTCGATAAGCTGACGGTCGATGACGTTCTCCCAGCCCATCCGGTTCTCTTGCAGTTCGCCGCTCGACAGAATCGGCTCACCTGCCGCACCGGTTTCAACTGGGCTTCTAACGGGCTCGGAAATCGTCCAATGACTGTCGAGTCTAGTCATTTATCAACTCCCAGTATTCGTGGGCCCTGTCGGACGTCAGATCCTTGAAGGCCCTGACGATGGTTTCGTGTCCGATGCACAGGCCTTCGTCCAAAGTTGGCCCCGGTTGATCACCGTGCTTGACCGGCCCACGCGCAGTCAAATTTAACACAAGTACTTGTTGCTCAACAGGTTTCTTGCGCAAACCATGCGTCAGATTCACATGTAGCCGACCACGCTGTGGCTGAATCTCATAGTGCCATTCACCACCAAAACTCTCAAGTCGAATCGATCGTTTCTTAGCTGGCAATCCGGCAAAGGATTGAAAAAGGCCCATCCAATCTTGAGCCTCGTTCCAAACAGTCCCCTTCGGGATGTGATTGACGTACGTCACTTCCCACTGATTCGGAAGTAATTCTCCGAGGGGCTCACCAGCTACGAATTGTTGAAACACGCCGAGTGCCCAATCAAATTCTGGCTTTACCTTCTCATAGGTAGGGTATTCGCCGTCATCGAGCCCTAGCCAGTTGTAGTGCAATCGCCCGTTCTGTACTTGGATCATCCGATCGTTGGCGCCGTTTCGAATTTGCAGCCGAGTGTTCAGCTCCTGCGAGAGTTTCAGTTGGAAACCAGCAGCCCGCCAGGTCTTCCCTTCGCCGAATCGCTCAAACTGCGGGTCTAACGAGGGAACATCGCTGACATTTGGCCATTCTTCCCCCAGAGCCTGCCAGAAAGCACCCAAGTGAGCGTTGGCAAACTTTGGCAGGGGCTCAAACTGGACCCCCAGCACCGTTTCCACTACCGGAGGGTTCTTGAACTTCGGAAGCTTGTCGGAGGACATTTGTTTCAAGTTGTCCCGGGTTCCGTCCACCGTTTGCGCGGCCATTACTGTTGCGCTTCCAATGGGATGGCAACTCAGGCGAACCCCGCCAATAGAAGGATATGCGCACAGCCAATCTGCCACAATACCATCAACCCTACACTCTATTCTATAATGCTGATTCGGTTTCATACAGGGTTCCCGCCAAGGCTTTTCTTTTCCCCGGGACACTTTGGTTGGCCTTTTCGAACCGTTGTGGTGAGGCGTTCTGGACAGTGAACTAAACCGAGAAAGGCACAAGCGGGGGGAATTATATGACCCTCAGGGCGGGGGCATTTCTAGGGGCGCTGCGTCAGACTTCGCACAGGCTCAAGGAACGCTTTCCGAAGGGCCATTGATTACAGAACTCGCGTTGACGGCTTAACGCGCGACCACCTACTTCCCCACCGCGTAGAGGTGCTTGTTGGTCATCACGTAGAGCACGCCGTTGGCGCCCGTGGGTGTGGAGCAGACGCCGTCGCGCATGCGGACGCGGTTGATCACCTTCAGCTCCTTCCCGGCGGCCAGCACCCAGAAGTCGCGGGCCTTGGTGCCCAGGTAGACCTTGCCGTCGGCGGCCAAGGGCGAACCCCAGATGTCGCGGCCCGCCGTGTGGACCCAATAGCACTCGCCAGAGTCGGCGTCGAGACAGTGCAGCCTCCCGCCGAAGTCGGCCGCGTAGAGCAGCCCCTCGGAGATCGCCACGGTGGAACAAGTCGAGCCGATCTTGTCGTAGGACCAGACGATGCCGCTTCGGGTAACGTCGCCGGTCTGGGTGGCGTCGAGGCAGACGAGCCACCCCTTCTTCATGCCGTGGAAGGGTTCCTGGGTGAACGGCACGTAGAGCCGGCTCTTGTAAAACACGGGCATCCCGGTGACCTCGTAGGACGTGCTGTCGTGCTGGTGATCGGCCGGCACGTGGTCGCGGGTCTGGGCCAGGGGGTGTCCGTTGAATTTCCAGACGTTTTTCAGCAGTGCCGGCGAGCTGCCGCTTTGCCGGGGATCGGGCATCTCGAAGGCATACAAGGTGCCGTTGCCGGCGCCGAAAAACCCCAACAGCTTGTTGCCCACCTGGCCCATCGCCGGCGAGCTCCATTGGCCGTGGGTGATGTCGAGTCCGATGGCGAAGTCATCCCGGGCGACCAGCTTGCCGGTGTGCTTGCTGAGCACGATCAGGCTGGGTGCCTCCGGGTTCAGGACCCGCATGTGCGTCCACTCCACCCCGTTGGAAGTGCAGACGTAGAGCAGGTCGCCGTCGAGGAGGATCGAGCAGTTCGACCCGTTGTGTGGCTCGGCCCGGGTCTGTTCAATGATGTCATAGACCCAGATGATGTCGGCGTCGTTTTTGCCGGGCACGAGCGGTTCTTGGCCTTTGCGGGCCATGTATCGGCCCTCGTCGGTGTACGGGCCGTCGTTGCCGTTGGCCATCCCTTCGACGTCCAGGCAGATGACCTCGCAGCGGTTGCTGACCAGGTAGGCCCGGTTTCCTTCGACGGTCGGAGGCGAGATCAGCCCGATCTGCGCCCAGTCG
>CAZUAM010000709.1:0-3578 GCA_964618095.1 uncultured Planctomycetaceae bacterium
GCGCTCTAACCAACTGAGCTAGCCGCCCGAAAATCGAACGCGGTCCTGATCGCCACTCTTTTGCCGGGGGCTCGAACTTCGGGACCGTCGCCTCCTCGCGGTCCTCCACCTCGTCGGGGGTAGTGGTCGTCGACGAATCGGCAACGGATTCGATCTCGTCCTCGATCCCGTGGAGCCCCTTCTTGAACTCGACAAGCCCCTTGCCGAGCGAACGTCCCACCTCGGGCAAGCGTTTACCGAACAGCAAGACGGCAATCGCGCCGATGATCAACAACTCCATCGGCCCCGGAGAAAACCACGCAAACATCACGTTCATTTCATCACCTCGACGAGTATTCTACCACCTGGGATCGCCGTGCAGCGCCCGGAAGTCCTCTGGCTTCACACCTGGCGTTCAGCAGGCTGCTGTGTGTTGTCCGATTCTTCCAGCACCTCCACGTCCACCAGCTCGCTATCCCGTGTTACGTGATCTGGCCGGGAAAACCGGGGCTGACTGCCGCGCAGTCTACGCTGCCGGGACTCATGCCGCACGATAAGCAAAACGGCTACCGCAACGGAACCGATTAGTATAATTATTATCAGCGCGACGATCAGCAACTCAACGGGCCCGGGAGGACCGAACCACAGGAAGAACAGGGAAAACATGGCCGGTTGGGGTGTTACTTCTTGAAACGCTCCTTCTCTACCTTACCCTTCACGTTGCCTGCGTCCTCGAGTTTGCCCGCGTCGTCAACGTCATCTTCGATTCCCTTGATGCCCTTCTTGAACTCAACGATCCCTCGCCCCATCGACCGCATCACACTAGGCAGCCGGTTGCCGAACAACAGCAGGATGATGGCCGCGAGGATGAGCATCTCCATCATCCCGGGGGGGCCCCAGAGGAAGCCAAACGGAGATAACATAGCCGGATCCTTCGGGGGACTCGAGTCAAGGTGGTGGCAGGGACATCAAACCGCAGCGCGACCGGAGACGCACAAGGCGTGGCTGAGGTCGGGACGCTTCACTGAGCGTCACCTCTCTCCGCACGCAACGCACACTCTACCGATCAATTGTACTGGGGACCGCCCGCATGTCAAACGCCACCCCACAATTGGCCAAAACCAGATAGTAGCCGAGGGTCGCCGGAGCGTCAACTCCCCTGGGCCCCGTACTGGGGACTAAGGTCCGCCTCCAGGGAGTGCCAGGCGACGGGGTCCATTCCCGTTTTGTCGAGGGTCCGGCAAGAACGGCGGCGAGCCCCCTGGTCTACTCGGCCCCAGCGTCGGCCGGTCCGGCGTTGTCGTACAGGGGCAGGAATCGATAGTAGACCTCCAGGCAGAGTGCCGCCAGGGCGGTGCTGTAGACGCGGCCTCCGTAGCCGCCCCAGACCGTGTCCGGGTCCCATGATCCGGCCAGTGGTCCGGTCTTTCGCTGGCCGTCTACCAGCGTGTCCTGTAGGGCGTCGTTCCATCGCTGCCAATGGGTGCCCTGCAACTGGTACATCCCCAGCGTGGCATAGTACCAGTAGTAGAGGTTTACTTGTCGTTCGCCCGGCAATTCGCCCAGCAGATGATCCCCCGCCTCGTTCCCAGCGGGATGTTCGCGGGGCATGCCGAGGAACTGCCAACAGACCAGGGCCTCGGCGGTCATGGGTCGGCTGACCGGCTCGTTTGTGCGATAGGAGGCCAGCCCCCCATGTTCTCCCGCCGACACGGTCCGCA
The DNA here is from genome assembly GCA_964618095.1 of uncultured Planctomycetaceae bacterium. Classification (GTDB taxonomy): domain Bacteria; phylum Planctomycetota; class Planctomycetia; order Pirellulales; family Thermoguttaceae; genus CAZUAM01. Next base: position 1,701 of record CAZUAM010000709.1, read on the forward strand.
AGAAGCGGATCAACCCGTTGCGGGTCTCCCGCGGAATGGGAATCCCGGCCAGTTCCGCGCTCTTCAGGGCCATCAACTGCCAGCCGCACTGGCTGGTGTCGCCGGGGTCGCCGGGCTGGTAGCGGAACCCCCCTCCGGACCGATTCTGGGCGGCGAGCGTGTATCCGATGGCCCGGCGAACCGGCCGGCGCAACCGCTCGTCGCCCGTCATCCCGTACGACTCGCTCAGGGCGCACAGGGCCATGGCGTGGCAATACATCATGGCGAAGGCGGTGGCTTGGCCCCCGAGATTGCCGTCTGCTGCCTGCACTCTCAGCAGGTACTGGAGGCCTTGGCGGACGTTCTCCCGATAGGGTCCCTCGCGGTGGGTATGGCCGGAGGCGAGAAACGCCAACAGCGCCAGTCCCGTCATGCCGGTGTCGGCCCGAATCCCGGCGCTCTGGCGGTCGCGGCCGGCGACCAGCAGCTCCCTACCCGCGCCGTGGTTCTCGGCGTCCCATCGTCCGTCGAGCTCCTGGTTGTCGGCCAACCACTTCAGCGCGGCCTTGACGGCCTCCTCGGTGGCCGGAGTCGCCCCCTGGCGTTCGGCCAGCCGGGAACGGTCGGGGGCGGTCCGGAGGCTGTAAATACTGGGCGGACGTCGCTCGGCTCCGCTGGGGCGGTTGCGCGGACTCTGCGGCAGGGCGATCACACTGGTGTCGCCTCGGGGTACGCCGGGGTCCTCTTCTGGGCCGGCGTGATTCCCACCCAGAGAAGCCATCGACGATCGCAAGAACTGTCGGGGCTCCGTGCCGGCGGAACCCTTGGCAGCCTGGTAGGCCAGATCCGCTGCCGGGGTGGAACGGTCCACCTCAGCGGCAGTCGAACGGGCGGGTTCAGACCGCGCCGGCTCTGACGGCTGATCGACCAGCGCAGTCAGCGAACCGGCCGGGTCGGGCGTGGTCGCCGCGATGGCCAATCGCGGCAAAGGAACCAGTTGTTCAAGCAACGCGGTGGGGACACCGGCGTTGGAGGCTCGGACGCGGGCGGATTGAGCTTCGCTGGGCATCGCGGGTCGCCCGGGTACCGGACGATCGGGCAGACCGGATGGGGCCGCGTCGCGCCGCTGGGCCGCCGGCACCTCGATCTGTTCGGCCGACTTGCCCGGCCACGAGCGGCCCGTCGCCCCGGTCACCGCCGGCGGTTCCGGCTCCGGCTGCTTGGCCTCCGCCAACGTGAGCTGGTCCAGAGAAGGCTCGCCCGCCAGATTCGTCGGTTCCGACCGGCTCTGCCGCTGCGGCTCAGGCGGCTGGTGGTGCTGCGGGCGCTCCGGATCGATCTGCTCGGGCTGGGAGATCGCCTCGTGGGGAAACTCTTCCCACGGTTTTTCTTCCACCGCGGGATCCTGTGTGACGGCCGGCTGTTGGGAGCGATTCTCGACGAATGAGACGTGGATCACCGGCTCGCCCGGCTGGGGGTGGCTGCCCACGATCTGCACCGTCGTCGCGTAGCCGGCCAGCAGCAGGTGGGCCAGCAAGGAAAGGACCACGCACTTGCGCAGCGGTCGGGACTGGCCCCAGCGGGTCCGCATCAGGACCAGCAGCGTGACCGTAAGGACCGCCAGCCCCAGCCAGAGCAGCCCCACCAGCAGCTCCATGCTGGTGAAGAAATCCAACAGGCGATCCAGTCGAAAGGCACGCATGGGCTACTTCTCTCGCCGCACCAATCGGACCGAGATACCCAGGTCGCGAATGCCTGCCTGCTTGCATGCGTTGAGCACCGAAGCCACGAGCTGAAACTCGCCCTGGGCATCACCGCGGACCAGGACGCCCAGGTCGCTATACTGGCTTCGGGCGGCGGCCAGTTGGCTGGTCAGCTCCTCGAGGGTTACCGGCAATT
>CAZUAM010000710.1:0-3578 GCA_964618095.1 uncultured Planctomycetaceae bacterium
ACCAGATGATCACCGTCTGCTTCATCGAGAACGTCGACGCGATGGGCGTGCACACGGGCGATTCGTATTGCACGGCTCCCATGCTGACCATCGACGAGGAGCTTCAGCGGCGGTTGCAGAAGCATTCCTATGATATCGTCGAGGCGATCCAGGTCATCGGCGGCACGAACATCCAGTTTGCCCACGACCCGCAAACCGGCCGCGTGGTGGTGATCGAGATCAACCCGCGGACCTCGCGTTCCTCGGCGCTGGCGTCCAAGGCGACCGGCTTCCCGATCGCCTACGTTTCGTCGCTGTTGGCGGGCGGACTGACGATGGACGAGATCCCTTACTGGCGCGAGGGCACGTTGGAGAAGTACACGCCTTCCGGGGACTACGTGGTGGTGAAGTTCGCCCGCTGGGCCTTCGAGAAGTTCGAGGGGCTCCAAGACAGGCTGGGGACCCAGATGCGTGCCGTGGGCGAAGTGATGAGTCTGGGCAAGACCTATAAGGAAGCCTTTCAGAAGTCGATCCGCTCGCTGGAGATCGGGCGCTCCGGCCTGGGGTTCGCCAAGGACTTTCACGAGCGTCCGCTGGAAGAGCTGATCAGCATGCTGGCCGAGCCTTCCTCGGAGCGGCAGTTCATTATGTACGAGGCACTCCGCAAGGGCGCCGACGTGCAAACGCTTTACGAGCAGACCTACATCAAGCCCTGGTTCATCGAGCAGATGAAGGAACTCGTGGAGCTGGAGGAGGAAATCCTCGAGCACAAGGGGGGCACCCTGCCCGACGCCTTGTTGGCCCGTGCCAAGAAAGACGGCTTTGCCGACAAGTACCTTGGGCAGTTGCTCGGCCTGCCGGAGAAGGAGATCCGGCGGCGGCGGACCGCGCTGGGGGTGGTGGAGGGCTGGCATGCGGTGCCGGTCAGCGGCGTGGAAAACGCCGCCTATTACTACTCGACCTACATCGCCCCGGACGCGACCCGGGTGTCCGCCAACCGCAAAGTGATGGTCTTAGGCGGCGGCCCGAACCGCATCGGGCAGGGGATCGAGTTCGACTACTGCTGTGTCCACGCGGCCTTCGCCCTGCGCGACGAGGGGGTCGAGTCGATCATGGTCAACTGCAACCCGGAAACCGTCTCGACCGACTACGATACCTCCAACAAGCTCTACTTCGAACCGCTGACCGTCGAGGACGTGTTGAGCATCTACGAGAAGGAGAAGCCCGAGGGGGTAGTGGTCCAGTTCGGCGGTCAGACCCCGCTGAACATCGCGGCCGAGTTGGCCGAGGCGGGCGTGAAGATCCTGGGGACTTCCCATCAAGCGATCGAACTGGCCGAGGACCGCGACCACTTCCGTCAAATGATGCGGAAGCTCGGCATTCCCCAGCCGGAGTCGGGCATGGCCAGCAACCTCGACGAAGCCCTCCAAATCGCCGGGCAGATCGGTTATCCGCTGATGGTACGCCCGTCGTTCGTGCTCGGCGGCCGGGCCATGGAGGTGGTCCACGACGAGGAGATGCTCCAGCACTACATGGCCGCGGCGGTGGGCGTCTCGCCCCAGCGGCCGATCCTGATCGACAAGTTCCTGGACAACGCCATCGAGGTGGAGGCCGACGCCATCGCCGACGGGGAGGACGCCTTCGTTCCGGCGATCATGGAGCACATCGAGCTGGCCGGGGTGCACTCGGGCGATTCGGCCTGCGTCATCCCGCCCATCAGCATCGCGCCGAAGCACATCGACACAATCTACCAATACAACCGGATAATCGCGATCGAGCTGAACGTGGTGGGGTTGATGAACATTCAGTACGCGATCTACAAGGACACGGTCTACATCCTGGAGGCCAATCCGCGTGCCAGCCGTACGGTGCCGCTGGTCTCGAAGGTCTGCAACATACCCATGGCCCGGGTTGCCATGCAGGTCATGCTGGGGAAGAAGCTCTCCGAGCTGGGTCTGGGGCGGAAGTCGATCCCTCACTTCGGGGTCAAGGAGGCGGTTTTCCCGTTCAACATGTATCACGAGGTCGACCCGGTGCTGGGGCCGGAGATGCGGAGCACGGGCGAGGTGTTGGGGATGGCCAACTCGTTCGGCTTGGCTTTCTACAAGGCCCAGGAAGCCACCGGACTGCGATTGCCGCTGGAGGGCACGGTGCTGATCACCGTGGCCGACAAGGACAAGCCCGCCGTGCAGGAGGTCGCCCGCCGCTTTGACGAGCTGGGGTTCAAGATCAAGGCGACCAAGGGCACCCAGGTCTTCCTCGCGGAGTACGGGATCGCGTCCGAACCGGTCGTGAAGATGCGTGAGGGGCGGCCCAACATCGCCGACGCCATCATCGACGGCGAGATCCAACTGGTGATCAACACACCCCGGGGCAAGGCCAGCAAGGCCGACGACGCCTACATCCGCCAGACGGCAATCAAGTGCAAGGTTCCCTACGTGACCACATTGGCCGCCGCGGTGGCCGCCGCCAAGGGCATCGCCGCCTGCCGGAAGGGCCGCGAACGGACCAAAAGCCTGCAAAAGTACCACGCCGACATCAGGTAGTTTTCGGGAGGAACGAAGCTGGGCGGACGGTGCCCGGTCGCCTCGGAAAACGACTCGGTTGCCGATCCGTCTTGGGGCACGGATTACTGCTGGCGCCTTGGCACCGGCCGGACAATAAGCCCAGGATCTGGTAGGGTGGGTGCTTGCACATCAACGTGCCGGTATCGGCTTAGGGGCGAACGATAAATAACTTCCCGTTTTCTTGTGGGAGGCGACTCTGTCGGCGACAAACGTGCGGCAATGCGCAGTCGCCGACAGAGTCGCCTCCCACAACTTATTCTTCGGCCGCTCCTTACGCGGATCCTAAGGAGCCGTCCAAGGTCAAGGTTGGAGCATCTCGGCAACTGTCCCGATTTTCGCGAAGCGAAAATCGAACTGTCCCCCTTCCGGCGGACGGCAAAGTCCAAGGTCGATCTTGGACAGCTCCTGTAGCAAAACTCTTCTCCCCGTCAGGGGGGGGGAGTCGGCTGAGGGAGTGAATCGTCGGGGAGCGTGATTTGCTGCCCCCGGCGGAAGGCGGCCGAACTAGGTGTGTCCACAAAGCTGCCCCAATCTGCGCCGCCGCGCCGGGCGGCATATTTGCACGCGGTCAATCGCCATTTCGGGCTACTTTTTTGCGTTTATTCCGCTCAAGACGAAGGTTTTCCCGCGCCAGGCACTTGACCATCTCGCCCTGGCGCGGATAATGAATTGTTTGTCATCGGTAGCGTCATCCCACCTGTTCGGATTAAGTCCTTACCCGCCGCATCCGACTTTTATGGCGCTATGACGATTGGATGCCGGTCGCCGTTTCAGCTACCGCCATTTTGGCGATCTTCTGTCGGCCGGTCCCTGGTTTTGTTTGCAGGAGAGTAGTAGTCCATGCGGAACGTGTTTGAAGCAATTCTAGAATGTGGTCACGATGAGGACTTCGTCCCGATGACCACCGACGAGTTCACGCCCACGCAAGCACCTGCCGGATCGCGGCAGAAGCTCGACGTTATGGCCGAGCGTGTAAGGCGGGGGGAGCCGCTTTGGCACCCGGACGACCGGGCAGACTACAGCGGCTTGACC
>CAZUAM010000711.1:0-3569 GCA_964618095.1 uncultured Planctomycetaceae bacterium
GCGCAACTGCCAGCCGCGGCGTTGCAGGTGGCGCAGCACTCCCGAACCTGCCAAGCCATAGAAAACCTCGCGAAGCGCCGCCGCGCTGATCCCATACTGCTGCGACGTTTCCTTCTCGCGCACGAATATTGCCTCGCCCTCGAGGCTCTTGGCGATCAGATCACGCATGATCTCTTCATGGTGATCTCTCGGCGGAGCCGGCAGTTCGTTCAGCGGAGTACTGCCGAGTTTCCGCGCGTTGATCGTCAGTCGACCGTGGTCGGCGCGAAGCAAGTAGTCCTCCGCAATCAACTTGTCCACGGCGGTCCGCACCGGAGTCGTGCTCACACCGTAATGCTGCGAGAGACCGTGCAAGGTGAGCTCCGCGGGCATCCCGCCGGCTCCGCTGATCTTGGCCCGAAGGTCGTCCCGAATGAAGGTCGCCCAAGACATGGAAGGTTTCACCGATTCCGGAAGACGAGGCGCGTAAGCTGCGCCATCCAAACTGCACAACCGTCCTTTTTATCACACATCCTCGATAAAGTCAACAATCTGGCGCGAGATTTTCTCAATAATGTCAGTTCTCCCGGTGAGGCTGTTCTGCAGGGTTAGCTGCCTGCCCGCCGGTAAATGGACCCCGAGAACTCTACAAGTACCCCCCCTCTGAAACCGATTCCAGCAGGGGGTACGAGCTGCGTTCTGCCGTGCCGACGTGGTTCATTACCCCTCTATGGATGTACCAGGCGTTCAGGATCCGACCTTCTCGGTGAATGGACTCCTCATTCCTTCAACGGAAGGCCCTGTGCATCAAGTCCCACCGCCAGCCCCCCCCCGGCAAACAAGAGGAGGTATCCCCCTAGAGAGTTATCTGTGTTTCGGGCAGTGACGGCTACCGGCTTCGGGCCTTGCCCTCATTCTGGGCCTTCTCCCGGGCCGCGAAAAACTCCAGCGGGATGGTCCCGGCGGGCTGGAAATCCGGTCCCAGGGCGTAGCGGACCAACTCATCCAGGAAGTAAGCGGCCGCCCGGTCACCGGCTTTCGTCGCCGAGGCAAACCGAAAACCGCTGACCAAGAGCCGGCCTTGCCCAACCCGCGCCTCGAACAACAGACCCTTGTTCCAGAGCCGTTGTGGCATGTCGATCACGCGGACGATCGGCTCCAGTTTGCCCGTCGTGACAGAACCTTCCGCAATGGAAGACACCGCTTTTGCGGTTGGCGATTTTCACCGTGTAGTCCACCACCAGTCCACCGGTAAGCACCTGGTCGGTCGCGTGGCAGAGGCGCATGATGTGCTCGCCCTTGATAACCGCGTTGCCGGTAAGGTGCGCCTCGCCTTCGCTGTGTCGCGAGTGGAGATGGTAGCCCCCGCGGAAGCGGCCGCTGGTGGCCAGCACCCCCGCCGGCAACGTGACCGTCGCCACCCTGACGCTCGACGGTCCCGACCTGGACACGACCGACTCCACGCTCACCGCCAACGACACGGTCAACGCCAACGCCGGCACGCTGGCGTTCAACAACGCGCTTACCACCTCCACGCTCAACGTCGCGGGTGGAACGGTGGAAGCCGGAAACACGGTGGCCGCCACGGACCTCAACGTCTCCGACGGAACGCTCAACGCCGCAAACACGCTGGCCGCCACGAGCCTCACCGTCTCCGACGGAACGCTCAACGCCGCCGACGACGTAACCGTCACCGCCGACGCGACCGTCACCGGCGGCGGCCTGAACCTGCTCGGCGGCTCCACCTTGACCGCAGATACCGTGGAAGTCCTGGGCGGTACCGTCAACACGGGCACGGGCAGCGTGTTGGTGAGGGACCTGAAAATCGCTGGCAACGGCTTCGTCACCAATTTGGGGAAGATCACGGCTGAAGGCTCGGATCTGTTGGCCGGGGTTGATATCACGGTCACCGAACCGTTGAGTACGCTGAGCCTCACCGGCGTGTCCGGCGCGGCCCCCCCCGGAGCGGTCGGCGCGTGGACTTTCGACGACGTCAGCGGCGATACGGTCTTCGACGCCGGTGCGGGGACGCCGGCCGACGGCACGCTCATGAATGGCGCCACGATCGTTGCCGGGAATATCGGCAACGCCCTCTTGCTCGACGGCAGCAACCAGTACGTCGACATGGGCAATCCGACCAAGCTCGATTTCGGGTCCGGCGACTTCACCCTCGCCATGTGGGTGAACACGACCAGCGCCGACAAAAGCGCTCCCCTGGGCAACGGCGGGGATCAGAGCGGCGGGAAACGCTATTCGCTGGGTATTGACGAACGCGGCGGGGACGGCAGAGTAACGCTGACCATGGACGACGACGTTGACAAGAGGCAGTCAACCAGCGACGCCAGGGTTCACGACGGCAACTGGCACCATATTGTAGGTATGAGGAAAGGCACTGCGCTGCTTGTCTACGTCGACGGGGTTGAAGATGTAGGAGATCAGTTCAATGACGTGGCTGCGGACTATTCCCCGGACACCTCTCAGGCGAATTTCTACTTGGGAAACACCTGGGATCAAGAAGGCGGCCAACTTGACAGCAAGTGGTTCGAAGGCATGATCAACGACGTCTTCGTCATTGACAGAGCCCTGACCCCCGAAGAGGTGAGCGAACTGTGGAACAACGGCGACGGAGTCCTCTATGTGGCCGGCTTGCTCGACGCCTCCCAGGCGAACCTGACCATCGCCGCCGACTCCATCGTTGACATCGAAGGCACCATCGCCAAGGTGGGTGGCCTGGAACTGGTGGGCGGAAAGACGGCCACTCTGTCCGGTGCACCGGACGTCACTATCGGCAGATTGGGCGGCGACGGCACCGTCGTCGGCGATCTCGCGGCAGGGACCCTGGCCCCGGGCGTCGGCGTCGGCACGCTCAGCGTCGAGGGCACCTTGAACCTCGAGGCCGACTCGATCTACGAGTGGGAACTTGCTTCCATTCCCGATCCCGGTTTCGAGGGCACCCCGGGCACCGACTGGGACCTGGCCGCCGTCACCATCGGCGACCTGGTCGTGGCCGACGGAATGACGCTGACGCTGCTGGACGCCACCGGTATGGTAAAGGGCGACCCGTACGTCGACGTCCCCCCTAGCGCCAAGCTGGTCGTGTTCACCTACGACACCCTGACCGGCAACCCGGACAACTGGGAGATCGATACCCTTACCGTAGATAACTGGGATTCTGATCCAATAACTGGTGCCACGCTGGAAGCCGTTGGCAACCAGGTCTTGTTGAAGGGCTTGACCAGGGTCAACCCGCCGACCCCGGCGAAGTGGTGGGTCGACGGCGACGGACTCTACAGCGAGGTGGCCAACTGGTCGGACGGGCTGCTCTATGGTATCCCCAACGCCGTGGACGCGGAGGTCAACTTCCTCGGCAAGATCACCGCCCCCCGCGAGGTCACCGTGGACTTGGCGGTGACCGTGGGCACGATCAACTTCAAGAACTCCAACAGCTACACCGTCAAGGGGCCGCAGGCGATCACGCTGGCCACGTCAGTCGGAGACCCCCAGATCATCGTCCTGGCCGGCAATCACACCATCTCGGCCCCGCTTTCGGCCCCCGACGGCCTGGCGGTTGAGACGGCTTCCGAGACCAG
>CAZUAM010000712.1:0-3558 GCA_964618095.1 uncultured Planctomycetaceae bacterium
CGGATTATTCATAGGCGTGCCACGGCCGTGTCGGCCGTGCTGCCTGGGTAAACCGGCAAATCTGGAGCACGGCTGACACAGCCGTAGCACGCGAATACCTACCCGACGATGGTCCTGTGAATAATCCGGGCTAGCAGCCTGCCGCACGGCGCGCAAGTTGCAGTTGCAGTAGTTCCCAGCCTGCCGTCTGCACCGTCAGGGTGGCCGGGGTCGACGGGCACCGCGCAACGCGTTGGTCGGCCGGCCCCCGGAATTCGCGGAACTGGGGGCCTGCTGCGCTTGAGCCCAGCCACCCCTTCCCCGGACTTGGGACTACTGAGTGCGTCAAGCCCTGTTTCTGAGCGTTTCGACTGCCGGCGAAAGCGCCCTTTGTGCATTGCGCGGGAAATGCTTATAATAGACCTTCGACGTTTGGGAATCATCGCCCCGCTTGGGGTTCGTTCGATAAATAAAAGGAACTGCCGTTGTGCTTACCTTTCGACCGAAAGTAGCGGAGTTGGTCTTCCAGGTCTACGGCCGGCCTCTGCATCCGGAATTGTTCCAGGTCTATCATTCCCGCTCGGTAAAGCGCGGGGATTACCAGGCCAAGATCGACATTACCAGCGCGGGACACGTGGTGACGTGGCGTTACGCGGGCCTGACGCTGACGGAGGTAGCCGCCGCGGCCCATCACCCGCTGCCGCAGCGGAGAAGACTGTTATCCTACCGGCTGAAAGGCCAGCGAAACGACCGCATCGAGTGTCGTGGCGGGGTCTGCTACCACGTGAGCTTCCAGCTCGAGCCGGTCGAGCCGGAGGTCTTCTGGACTTTCCAGGAGGAACTGGCTGCCGACGGCCGGCGGCAAGGGATGTTCCACCAGTTCAATTCCAGCGGCCGGATGGCCCTGGGCGCGCTGAGCTACATCAACGTCGAGACCCGAAACCGAACCCTCCTGATCCAGGCCTTCCACACCTTCCCCGACGACTACGCCATCGTCAAAAGCCAGTCGATGTTCCAGATCCCCTGAGCCGCTTGCGGCTTAGCGCGCACCCTGCGCCGGGCTGGAGAAGTGTTCTGCCAAGCCGCAAGCGGCTACAGCCCGCCCAGAAACTCCAGCATCGCCGCGCTGACCTCGGCCGGCCTCTCCATGGGCGACATGTGACCGCAGCCGGCAATCTCGACGAACCGGGCGTTGGGGATCGCCCGGGCAATCGTGCGCATCTCGTCGGGCGTGGAAATGGCGTCCTGCTCGCCCACGATCACCAGCGTCGGACAATCGATCTCAGCCAACCTGGAGACCATCTCCGGCCGCTGGGCCATCCCGCGAGCGGCGGCGGCGATCCCCTTCGGGTTGCTGTCCATCATTACCCGGCGCAGGGAGTCGACCATCTCCGGCTGCTCTTGGGCCGTGGTCTGGGCGAACAGCTTGGGCACCATCCCCTCGACCAGCGGCGCCGGCCCTTCGCGCAACACCCGCTCGGCCATTTCGAGGCGCGCGGCGGCCATCTCGGGCGTGTCGCTTACCGCCCGGGTGTCGCACAGGATCAGCCCCCGCAGCCGCGAGCGGTATTTCTGCCAGAACTGCAAGGCCACGTATCCCCCCATCGACAGCCCGCACACGACGACCGGCCGGTCAACTTCCAGCCCGTCCAGCAGCGCGGCCAGGTCGTCGGCGAACTGCTGCATGGTGACCGTGCCGTCGCTCGCGCCACTTCGGCCGAAGCCCCGCAGATCGGGCACGATGACGCGGTGGTTTTCCGAGAGGGCGTCGATCTGGGCGTTCCACATGGCATGATCCAGGGGAAAACCATGGACCAGCACGACGGGCGTTCCGGACCCTTGATCGACGAAGGCGAGCTCAATACCGTTGACCGTTTGTGTCTTCATACGTCCGTGGCGCGATAAACACGTGATCGAACCTGGTCGGAGCAATGATTGCAGAGTATGAGCTTAGCCCCGGCGGCCACGCCGGGCAGGGCGCCGCGTGGCCGCGGCGGCTAAACAGTCTATTACTCTGCGTGCATTTGCACGTTCTGCTTAGCCATCGGGCTTGCCCGGCGCGTTGCCCTCCTTCTTCGTCTCTTCCCATTTCTTGCGGAAGACCTCCAGTTGCTTGGCGATCGTTCTGGTGTGGGGTTCCATCTGGGCGGCTTTGGTCTGGGTCTTCACGGCGTTCTGGTAGTCGGCCCTGGCGTAGTAGACGTGGCCCAGCGTGTCGTAAAAGCCGCCGCTGGTGGGGCTCAGTTGAATCGACTTCTTGGAATACTCCAATGCCCTGTCCAGGTCGCCCTCGGTGTTGGCCACCAGCCAGGCAAACTGGTTGTACGGCGTTGGGTTGTCGGGGGCGTGGGCAATCTCTTGGCGAAACTTGTCCATCGCCTGTTTGATCAGCTTGAGCGTCTCTTCGCGGCGCTCGGCAGTCTGGTCGGGAAGCCGATAACGGGCGATCAGCACGTCCACGTCCGTCGGATCTTCCGCGACTGCCTTATCCAGGTACTCGCGCTGTTTGGCCCGATCGTTGCGGCTCTGGAAGTGGCAGGCAAAGAAATAGTCCATCCGCGAGCGGATCGCCGGCAATCTGGCACGGATTGCGGCCGGCAGATTAGGTTGCTTCCGGGCGGCCTGGACCAGACCTTCGAGGACTTTGGCGGCCTCGAGTTCCTTTCTCTGGTCGTGGAGCATCTCTGCGAGCAGGGAATACGCCGCGATCACCACGTCGTTGTTGGGGGTACCGCTGTCGATGATGTGGCGATATTCCCGCTGGGCCCATTTCAGCAGCCCCCGCTGCCATAAGGCCCGGGCCGCAAGGTAGTGCTTGATCAACTGCTGGAGACTGTTGCCCGGGTTCAGCGCCAGGGCCCGCTGGACCGTCTGCTCGGCCTGGTCGTTGTCGCCCTTCTCGGCTTGGGCCTGAGCCACGGTATAGAGCAGGAGGGGGTTCCTGGCGAACTGAGCGGGGAAACGGTCGGCCAGCTTGTCCACGCTGTCCCAGGCCTGCTGCTCGATCAGCCAACTGAGCAGCTCGGCCAGGGTTTGCGGGTCGCCCGTCTCCAGGTCGACCAGCCGGTGCATGGCCGTAAGCGCCTGTTCCTTCCGCTTAAGCTTCTTGAACCATCCGACCTGGAAGCGGACCAGCTTGGCGACGACGGTCGCGTGGGTCTGCGTGCGGGACTGCTTCAGCAGCAAATACTCCTTCTCGACCAGCTTGGTCCAGTCGGCGAGGGCTGCTTGGGGGTCGTCGCCAAATCGCAACCACGTCAACAGCCAGGTGGCGGCCGTCTGGCGGCTGGGGCCGAGGTTCTTCCGCAGCAGTTCGGCCAGCTCCTTCGTGGGCGGTTCGTCGGCCGGCTGGCTGCCGAGCAGCTCCATTGCCGCCTGCTTCGAGAGCACCGGCGACTTCTCGTATCGGACCAGTCGGCACAGGGCGGGAATTCCCTTCCCCTCGGCCAAGCGGGCCAGAGAACGCATCCGCGAAAGCTTCGTCGCCCCGTCGAGCAGCTCGTAACCGCCCAAGAGCTTCCTCACCTCCGGCGGGTCGCTCTTGTTGGTCCACTGCACCCGCATCAACCGCAACAGGTA
>CAZUAM010000713.1:0-3553 GCA_964618095.1 uncultured Planctomycetaceae bacterium
GAAGACCACTGTCAGCCAGATTGAAAAGCAGTTCGGCGAAGGGGCGATCATGCCCCTGGGGGCCGCGAAGGCAGGCCGCATCGAGGGCATTTCGACCGGGAGCCTCTCGCTGGACATGGCCCTGGGAGGACAGGGGATTCCCAGGGGGCGGGTGGTGGAGATCTTCGGGCCGGAGGCCAGCGGCAAGACCACGCTGGCGCTGCACGTGGTTGCCCGGGCCCAGCGGCGGGGTGGGATCGCCGCCTTCATCGACGCCGAACACGCCCTGGATCCGAGTTGGGCCAAGAAGCTGGGCGTGGAGCTGGAGACGCTCCTGGTCAGCCAGCCCGGCTGCGGCGAAGAGGCGATGCACATCACCGAGATGCTGATCAAGTCGAACGCAGTCGACGTGATCGTGATCGACTCGGTGGCGGCGTTGGTTCCCCGCAAGGAGCTCGACGGCGAGATCGGCGACACCCACGTCGGTCTGCAAGCCCGGCTGATGAGCCAGTCGCTGCGGAAGTTGACCGGCGCGATCTCGAAGAGCAAGACGTCGGTGATCTTCATCAACCAGATCCGCGAGAAGATCGGGGTGATGTTCGGGAGTCCCGAGACCACGCCCGGCGGCCGGGCCCTGAAGTTCTACACCTCCTGCCGGATCGACGTGCGGCGGATCGGGCAGATCAAGGACGGCGAGGAGGTGGTCGGCCAGCGGGTGCGGGCGAAGGTGGTCAAGAACAAGGTGGCCCCGCCGTTCCGCCTGGCCGAGTTCGACATGATGCACTCCGAGGGGATCAGCTACGAGGGCGACATCCTCGACCTGGCCATGGCCGAGAAGCTGATCACCCGAACCGGTGCCTGGTTCCGCTACGGCGAGCAACATTTGGGCCAAGGCCGGGAGCGGGTCCGCGAATATCTCAAAGAAAACCCTGATCTGGCCGAAGAACTCCAGGCGAAGGTGCTGGCGGCTCGCGGCTACGCAGAGACTGCAACCCCTACCCCCTAATCATGGTACGTACGCTTTTCGTCCGATCGATCACGCTGCTAATCCTGCTGGGCCCGGCCGCGGCGGGCGGGTGCGCTCAGGAGATTTCGGGCCGGGCGGCGGCCGCGGCGATGGAGAAGGCGCTGGTCGAGGCGATCGCCGGGGCCGAGAAGTCGGTGGTGGCCATTGCGCGGGTGCGCAAGGAGCGGCCCGGCGAGACCTTCAGCTTCGAGTTTCGGCCCGATGCGTTCGACCGCACGACGGTCACTCCGACCGCCCCGGAGCCGACCGATCCGGATTTCATCCCCAACCAGTACGGCACCGGCGTGGTCGTGGGCCGCCGCGGACTGATCCTGACGGCCTACCACGTATTGGGCGAAGACAGCGAGTACTACGTGAGGACGGCGGACCGGAAAGTCTACCGGGCGCGGATCAAGGGGGCCGATCCCCGCAGCGACCTGGCCGTGCTGGCCGTCGACGCGCTTGACCTGGTGCCGATTAAGCTCGGCGATGCGTCCGGCCTGAGAAAGGGGCGGTTCGTGATTGCCCTGGGCAATCCCTACGCCATTGCCCGCGACGGCCAAGTCAGCGCCGCCTGGGGCATCGTGGCCAATCTGGCCCGAAAGGCACCGCCGAGGCCGGACGAGACCGATTCGTCGGGCAAGCGGACGCTGCATCACTTCGGGACCCTGATCCAGACGGATGCCAAGCTGAATCTGGGCACCAGCGGCGGGCCGTTATTGAACCTCGACGGCGAGATGGTCGGACTGTGTGTCTCGCTGGCCGCTACGGCCGGCTACGAGACGGCCGCCGGCTACGCCATTCCGGTCGATCGGACGTTTCGCCGGGTGGTGGACACGCTGAAGACGGGCCGGGAGGTGGAGTACGGGTTCTTGGGGATCCAGCCGGCCAACCTCCAGCCCCGGGAGATCCTGGCGGGGATGCGGGGCATTCGCGTGGATCGGGTGGTTTCCGGCACACCGGCCGCGCGGCCCGGCGGCCTGAAACCGGACGACATCGTCACGGCCGTGGGCAACCGGCCGATCCACGAGGCCGACTCGCTGGTGTTGGAGGTGGGCAAACTGCCGGTGGAGTCGGTGGCCCGGCTGGACATTATCCGTGAGGGCCGCCGGCGGAGCCTGGAGGTGGTCCTGGCGAAGTATCCGGTTCGCGGGAGGAAGATCGTCACCACCCCTGTCCCGGCTTGGCGCGGGATGCGGATCGACTATCCCACGGCCGTGGTCGATTCGGAGGACCGGGTGCGGAGCAGGATGGTGTTTTACGACGACGGGGTGATCGTCACCGACGTCCAGCAGGGTACACCGGCCTGGGAGGCGGGGCTGCGGCGGGGGATGCGCATAAGCCGCGTCGGCCGCACGCCGGTTCGCACGCCCAAGCAGTTCCGCGCGGCCGTGGCCGGCCGGCGCGGGCCAATGCAAATCCGCCTGGCCGACGACGAAGACCCGCTGCGGACCGTCGCCCCGAGCTCGTAGACCTTCTCACAACGCTGTAGCATTGGCAGCGAAGTCGCGGCTGTGAACGGCCACCCCACGGCCTGGCCGGGGCGGACACCGCTTCATTTTCCCCCGAGTTTCGCCCGGCTGAGGGCTTCGTAGGTTGGTCCGCCGGGGCCGAGCTGGCTGGAGAAGAGGACGACCTGGGCGACGTTGAGCCGGCCGGCGAGGTAATCGGCGTGTTGCTCGAGGAGCTTTCCCAGCTCGGCCACGCCGGGCCCGCCGCGGCGGATCCGCCCCACGGTCAGGTGGGGATGATGGCGGCGGTGCTCGGGGCGAAAGCCCAGCTTGCGTAGGGGTTCCTCGACCTGATCGTGCAGGGTCACGATCTCCTCTTGGCCGCTGCCGACGCCCAGCCAGAGGGTCCGCGGCCGGCGGGTGTTGGGAAATGCGCCGGCTCCGCGGACTTCCAGCTCGAACGGAGCGACCGGGGCGGCGCCCTGACGGACCGCCTCGCACACCCGAGGAATCTCCTGGGTGGCCACCTCTCCGAGGAATTTCAAGGTCAGGTGCAGGTTGGGCGCCTCCACCCACTTCACGTCCGCCCGCACGGCCCGCAACTGGTCGATCAACTGCTCGGCGCGCTGCCGGACCGCCGAGTTGATCTCCACGGCGAGGAAGGTGCGAAGGGTGTGTTTCATGGGAGGGATTGGGGATTGGGGATTTGGGATTAGGGATTGGAATTCGTAAATTGGCCGCTTGCGGCTTAGCAGTCCTTGGCAATCGGCTGGTCAAAAGCTCAGCATCCGTTTGTATTCTAGCATCCGCTGTTCGAGGTCTTCGCGCTCGATCTTGCGGAGTCGGTCGAGGCTGAAGTCTTCCACGGTGAAGCTGGCCGCCAGGGTACCGTAGGCCAAGGCTTCCTTGAGCGTGCGGGGCTCGAAGTTGCCTTGTTCGGCCAGATAGCCCATCATCCCCCCGGCGAAGCTGTCGCCGGCGCCGGTGGGGTCGACCACGACGGGTGTGGGGAAGGCGGGCAAGACGTAGGTTTCATGCTGGCTGAAGAACATCGCCCCGTGCTCGCCCTTCTTGATCACCACGAATCGGGGTCCCAGCTCGCGGACGCGGTGGCCGG
>CAZUAM010000714.1:0-3540 GCA_964618095.1 uncultured Planctomycetaceae bacterium
ATGATCGCTTGGGTGCCAGGGGCGGCTTGTCCGCCCCTGCGATTCCGGGCAGCGGTAGGCGAGCTGCCGCTGGGATCCGTGCATTAGCTGCGCAGGACTCAATAGAGCCGAATCCCGGGCACTTGCTGAGAGGCCGCCCGGCCGTCCTGCAAAGGGCCGCTGTGCATCGAGACGGATGGACGTATTCTGGATCTGGCGGAAAAAGAGTGAAGCCGCTGTTTGCCGCGATTGAAGTTGTCTGGCCGTTTGTTACGCAGTAGTGACGTTGATGAAGCGCGCGTTTGATTTGACGGCCGCCTCGCTCGGAATCGTATTGCTTTCTCCCCTGTTGATCCTGGTGGGTCTGCTGATCAAGCTGACCTCGCCGGGCCCGGTGCTCTTCAGGCAAAAGCGCATCGGAAGGCAGTTTCGCCCGTTCTTGATCTGCAAGTTTCGCACCATGACTCGCGACGCGCCCCGCCAGGGCGAGCCGATCACCTTCGGGGCGGACCCCCGAATTACCCGAGTAGGACGCCTGTTGCGAAAGACCAAAATTGACGAGCTTCCCCAACTGATCAACGTGCTCAAGGGGGAGATGAGCCTCGTCGGCCCCCGCCCGGAGGTCCCGCGGTACGTGGAGATGTTCCGAGAGGACTACAAGGAAGTCCTCCGGGTCCGGCCGGGGATCACCGATCTGGCCTCGATCAAGTATCGCGACGAAGCCGCCCTGTTGGGACAGGCGGAAAACCCGGAACAGGAATACATCAGCCGGGTGCTGCCCGAGAAGATCCACCTGGCCAAGGAATATGTCGGGAAGTCGTCGTGCTGGTTCGATTTCACGGTCATCATCAGGACTCTGCTGCGGGTGGTGGTTGATGCGTTTTCGTCGCCTGCGCAAGCGGCGGTCGACGGCGCCGTTGCGGAGAAGCAAACTCGAGCATGACTTGACGAGGAGACGATCATCGCGCAAACTGGAGGTATTCGGGCTCCCGTTTCGACGCCGGTCGACCGCCATCGAAGGGGCGGTTCGTGCGGTGTCCTTCGGCAGAGTCTGCCGGAATCTGCAAAACAACCTGCGGTCGCGGTGGCCAGGCACACTTCTGTCGGAATCACCGTGATCTTGTCGTCTTGAAGCGACTGATTCATGACCGAGCGTGGCGCTAAACTGCAAATGGAAGTCCCCTTTTTCCGCCCGTCGCTGACCGAGGCCGAAATCGGCGCAGTCGTCGAGTGTCTCCGCTCGGGTTGGCTGACCACCGGCCCCCGCACCTCGGAGTTCGAAACCGCCTTTGCGGACTCGGTGGGCGCCAAACGTGCCGTGGCGGTCAACTCGGGTACGGCCGCACTTCACTTGTCCGTCGAGGCCCTGGGACTAGGTCCGGGCCAGGCCGTGATCGTCCCCACCATGACGTTTGCCGCCACGGCCGAGGTGGTTCGCTACCAGGGGGCCGTTCCCTTGTTGGTCGACTCTGATCCCGTGACCCTCAACATCGACCTCCAGGACGCCCAGCGGAAGCTGGAAGAGCTCAGGACGGGCCGGACTCCCCTGGATCGGAAACTCGACCTGGTCGGGATGATCCCCGTGCACGTGGGAGGGCTGATGATGGACCTTGCGGCCGTGGAGTCGTTTGCCGCCCGCCACGGGCTCTGGGTGGTCGAGGACGCGGCCCACGCCTTTCCGGCCGCCTACCGGCAGAGTCCGGACCAGCCCTGGCGACGCTCTGGAGAAAACACCGCGGCGGCCACCTGCTTCTCATTCTACGCCAACAAGACCATCACCACCGGCGAAGGGGGCATGGCCGTGACCGACGACCCGCAGTTGGCCGCCCGCATCAGGCAAATGTCGCTGCACGGATTGTCCCACGACGCCTGGAAGCGTTATTCAGGCGATCAGGCCTGGGACTACCGCATCGTTGCCCCGGGCTACAAGTACAACTTGACCGATATCGCCGCCGCCATCGGCAATCATCAACTCAGGCGGGCCGAAGCCATGCGGCGCGAGCGCCAGGCAATCGCCGATTACTATCGAGAAGCCCTGGGTGACTTGGAACAACTGGAGCTTCCTCCCGCTCCCGCCGATCGCATCCACGCCTGGCATCTGTTCCCCATCCGTCTGCGATTGGATAAACTCTCCATCGACCGGAACGCCTTCATCAATCTCCTGCAAAAGCACGGTGTCGGCTGCTCGGTGCACTGGCGGCCGTTGCACCTGCATCCGTACTACCAGGAAACGTTCGGATGGAAACCGGATCATTTCCCGGTCGCCAGCTCGGTCTGGCAGAGGCTGGTTACCCTACCGCTGTTTCCGGGAATGCACCGGGAGGAGCAACAATACGTTGTCCGCGTCGTCCGCAACTTGTGTACTCGCCACGCGGTCGAGGTCCCAGCGACGCAGTCGGATCGGCCCGGACCTCGCTGAGGAAATCGTTCACGCCGCGCTCTTATGCGTCGAAGACGACTCCTTTTCCAGCAGAGTACCGAGACTGGGCGAGGGCGCCTTTAGATGCTAAAATAACTCTCGTGATTGTTCGCCGAGGACACTCGAACCGGACAAACTTGCTCCGGGCGCGCGATGCAGGTACAAGCACCAAGTACGAGTATTGGGGAGAGGGAACAGGCCGTGCTGGATGAAATCGTGGAAGTCTTTCAAACCGTCTTCCAACTCGACGACGGTTTCCAGTTGCAGGGTTCCATGAGCTTCGACGACGTGCCCGGCTGGGATTCCGTAGGACACATGAACCTGGTCACCGAGTTGGAATCGCGATTCGACGTCGGCCTGGACATGGATGAGATCGTCGGGCTGGATTCCGTGAATGCCGTTCAGGAGCTGGTAGCCGCGAAAAGGAATCGCTGATTCCGCCGCGCGCGTATCGAGTGCTCTTCAGCAAGTACGAGCTGAAGTCTCCGCAAACGGGGCTGCGTTCGAGCGGTGAAGCGGGGTACCGAGGCTATTCCCGCCGGGGCAAAGATGTATCCGAGGGTGTCCGGGAATTCCAGACACGAGATAAGGATGCTCAAGCTCACCGTGTAAAGCCGCCGCCAGTGGCGGCGGAGTTCCGCGACCACTGGTCGCGGCTTTCCACGAATCCGTATTCCATCACACCCTCATGTACCTCGAATTCACCTCTCCCGTTGAGACGGCGCGGTCTGGAGAATGGCGCGTAGAATGAGCGGACCTGCCCAGCCCCTGGTCCACTGCCTTCTGGCCAACGTCCGGGACCATCCGGACCGAACCGCGCTGCTGGCCGAAGAGCGGGCAATTTCCTGCGGCGAATTCCGCTGCATGATCTCGGCCATTGCGTCCCGGCTGAGGACGCGTGATTTGGGCGTCGGTCAGCGGGTTCTCATCTGTGGTCCCAACGGCCCCCAGGTGGCGGCGGCATACTTTGCGGTCCATAGTGTGGGAGGCGTTGCGGTACCCCTGGGCCCCGATATTCCGGGGGACGCCGCGCGGCTGGTGGGCGAGGACTGCGAGGCCTCTTTGGCGTTGCTGGGGGTGGATCTGACCCTGCCCGTTCCCAGCGAAGACCTTCTCTCCGCCGGCCGTCCTCAAGACGGCTA
>CAZUAM010000715.1:0-3503 GCA_964618095.1 uncultured Planctomycetaceae bacterium
CTAGTTTCGACCTGATCGAACCCAGGGGGCAATCGGCCCGGAGCCGGTTGCCCCCTTTCTCTGGCTGGCGTCAGGCATGACGCCGTGTGACCAAGAAAGTCAGCCGAACCGTAACAGCTTGGGGGTCGGTCGAAAAGATTGGCCCAACGGGAGCATCCAGCCTGGCCTGGAGGTTGGCTGCCTCGCTTCTACGATCTGGAATGGCGCCCGCGTACCTGCGTGGCCAATACTTGGAGGCAGGAGGATTCCGCAATGCAACTGCGTCCGTGGCCAATGGCCGTATGCATCGTCTGGTTGAACGCGGTCTGCTTCGCTGCCCCGGCGATCTGCGGCCAACAGCAGTCAAGACCTCTGAGACAGTCGGGCAGCGACGGCTTCGTCTCCATCTTCGACGGCAAGACGCTCGACGGCTGGCACGCGGTGCCGAAAGAGAGTGCGTCGGACTGGACCGTTCGCGAAGGAGCGATTGTCGGGCACGGCAGCGCCGACCGACTGTCTTATCTCGTCTGGAAGGATGAGCATCTTACGGACTTCGAACTTACGCTGCGTTATCGCCTGCCCGGCAAAGGCAACACCGGAGTCGAAATCCGCAGTCAACCCGACCTCAGCGGCAAGCGGCCTTTCGAGGGCTATCACGCCGACCTCGGCCACGTCGGCATTGGTCCGCACATTCTCGGTGCGTGGGATTTCCACTTCGCCAGGCGCAAGGAGTATCCCTGCCCCCGCGGGACGCGGCTGGTGATCGACGAGGAGGGCAAGCCACATTCCAGCGCCATCCGCGGGGCGCTCACCGCGACCGAGGTCCGCGCGCACCAGTGGAACGACGTCCGCATCATCGCCCGCGGAAAACACTTCCAATTCTTCATCAACGACAAGCTTGCGTCCGAGTTCACCGACAACGCGCGGCGCGGGCGACTGGATCAAGGAGCCCTCGGTCTGCAGATCCACGACAAGGGCATGCACGTCGAATTCAAAGACCTTCGGCTGAAACGACTGACTCCGGCGCCGGAGTCTGAAGAGCGACTACGGGTGGGCCTCCAGAAGCAGCTGATGGTGGACGATTATGTCATTGCCGAGAAACACAACGTCACCCGTGAGGTGGGCAAGGTAACGAAGCACGGGATTGTCTTGAAGCCAACGCTGCCAACGGATTTCCAGTCCGGGGTCGTAAGCGACGGTCCGGATGGCGGCGCGGGCTACCCCTCGCATTTCGGCTGGTTCTTCTCTCCCCACTGGGATTCCAACCGCCAGATGTTCAGGATGTGGCATATGGGGTGCAAACGGGAAGGCAGCGGGCTCGCCTACGCCGAGTCGAAGGACGGTATCCACTGGACCAAGCCGATGGTGTCCAAGAACCGGAAGAGCAACCTTGTGATGGAATTAGGAATTGACGGCGTATCCGTCACACTCGACCCGAGCGTGCCGTACGGGGCGCCGGATAAGTTCAAAGTTGCCTATTTCCCGATCAAGGGGCCCTGTCAAACGCGGCTGGGCTATTCGGCCGATGGGATCAGTTGGAAGTTCTACAATAAGGCCCGACCGGTGACCGGCCGGGCCGCCGATTTCAGCAACCAGATCTTTTGGGATCCAATCAGGAAACGCTACCTGCTGCCGTGTCGTGAAGATTACGCAGGTGGGTAGGCCTCACCGAGCATCGCGGCGTTCGCATCATGGAGCATACGAAGGGAAACGATGTACTCAACCACCCTACAGCCTGGAAGACCCTAACCAAGTTCGTACTGGACGATCCAGGAAAGAGACTGATCCCCGGCACCAAGACACCGGTGCGACAGATCCACACCATGCCGCTGTGGTACTACGAGGGCGTGTATTTGGCTCTGGTGGACGTGTTGGAAACGACTAACCGGATGTTTCCGGACAGTGAGCTGGACTTCCACACCCGTCATGAACTCGCTGTGTGGGGGTTCTACGTCGCGCCGTCGCGAGACGGCGTTAATTTCGACGTGAGTTCGGCGTATGCTCGCAAACCCCTGATTCCGCGCGGCCCGGATGGAAGCTTCGACAAAGACTGTGTACGCCCGCCGATAAACGTCATTACGCGCAATGATGAGCACTGGATTTACTATTTCGCGGCAAACGAGCGCTGGGGATGCAGTAAGTGGAAGGCCCGCATTGCGCTGGCGAAACTGCGGCTGGACGGCTTCTCCTGTTTGGAAGCAAAAGACGAACCGGGTGTTGTTGTCAGCAAAGCTTTCAAGCTCGAAGGCCGCCGGCTGCAAGTGAACGTCGATGCCCGGGCCGGCCGGATACAGGTTGAGATGCTTGACGACAATGGCCAGGCGATCCCCGGCTTCTCCGGCAAGGACGCCACGGATTATCAGGCGGTGGATAACCTGCGTCTGAAACCCGCGTGGAAGGACAACAGAGATTTGTCGGCCCTGACGGGCAAAGTGGTGCAGATTCGCTTCCATCTGCGCAACGCCCGACTTTACGCATTCCAGATTCAATAGGAGATCGGCCAAATGACCAAGCAAAGCAAGACCCTTGAGCGAAGAGCCAAGATCGTGGCAATCGTGGCGCTGGCTGTGACTATGCTCGCGGGCGGAAGCGTGAGGGCGACCGATTCCCCCGCCCAAACGCCCCTGAAACGGCCCCGCTTCCTGGTGCTGGATTCCCGGATCATCGAGACTGCGGAAAACGCGAAGCTGACGCTCGGCAAAACGGTGAAGAGCAAGCACAACCCGCTGATGGCGGAAGACAAGCCCTGGGAGAAACGTTTCGATAACCTGTATGCCAACGTGACATATGACAAAGAGGACAAACTCTACAAGTGCTGGTATAGTCCCTTCATCGTCGACAATTCCGCCAAGGGCATGACACCCGAGCAGCGCAAGACGCGTTACCGGCCGCCGCGCGGCCGGGAGATGGCAATCTGTTACGCCTTCTCCAAAGACGGCATCCAGTGGGAGAAGCGGGGGTTGGGGCTCGTCGAGTTCGAGGGTTCCAAGCAGAACAACATCGTATGGCGGGGCCCCCACGGCGCCGGCGTATTCAAGGATCTTCGCGATCCCGACCCCGCACGCCGGTACAAGACCATCTTCAAAGGCGGGAAGATATCCGTCGGTTTCTCCGCCGACGGGATTCACTGGGGTAAGGCCGTCGAATGTCCCGAAGCGAATGTTGCAGGAGACACGCATAACAATGCGTTCTGGGCACCCCCCCTGGGCAAATACGTGGGGATCACCCGCACATGGGGCAATAAATATGGACGCCAGGTGGCCAGGACCGAAAGTAACGACTTCCTGAAATGGACCAAGGCCAAATTGGTGCTCGAAGGACTGGAGAAGAACCTCCAGACCTACGCCATGCCGGTCTTCTTCCACGGCGGAGTATACCTCGGGCTGGTGGCGATTCACGATCAGAAAGCGGATCGCGTCTGGGCCGAACTGACATGGAGCCCCGACACGGTACAATGGAACCGCGTCTGCCCAGGCACGCCATTGATCGCCAATTCCGAGGAGGAAATGGCTTATGACTGGGGC
>CAZUAM010000716.1:0-3494 GCA_964618095.1 uncultured Planctomycetaceae bacterium
GACCAGGTGGAAGTGATCAACAAGGGGCATTTGATTGCCACGCTGACCGACGACGTTCCCTTCCTGTTGGAGATGGTGGTGGAGAACGGGCGGGGCTACGTGCCGGCCACCGAGCACACGCCGCAGGCACAGGAAATCGGTATCATCCCCATCGATGCCGCTTACAGTCCGGTGATTCGAGTCCGCTACGACGTGGTGGAAACCCGAGTGGGACACAAGACCAATTACGACAAGTTGACCATGGAGATTTGGACCAACGGCTCGATCACCCCCGAGATGGCCCTGGTCGAGGCCGCCAAGATCCTCCGGAAGCACCTCAACCCCTTCGTGCAATACGACGAGTTGGGACCGATGGTGCACGCCGAGGCGCGTGCCCTGGGTAGCCTGGGGCTGGACCAGGCCACCGAGGCCAAGCTGTCCATGAGCCTGGCGGAGTTGGACCTGTCGGTGCGGGCGACCAACTGCCTGGAGTCGGAAAACATCAACACCGTTCGCGACCTGGTCACGCAGACCGAAGACCAGTTGCTGGAGGTCCGCAACTTCGGCGAGACCACGCTGACCGAGGTCCGCGAGAAGCTCTCGGACATTGGGCTTCGGCTGGGGATGCACCTTCCGCCGGCCCCAAGCAGCCTGTTGTAAGTGGTCTGGAGCGGCAGGTTTCATAGCAGAAGACGACGATCATGCGACATAAGAGACGAGGCCGAAAGCTCGGCCGTAACCCGAGCCACCAGCGAGCGTTGTTGCGGAACCTGGCCAGCGCCTTGATCCTCACCGAGCGCGACAAGGAACTCTTCGATTCCAGCGACCCGACCGCCCCGAAGGCGCCCAAGTTCCCGGGCCGTATCATCACCACGCTCCAGAAGGCCAAGGAGGTCCGGCCGCTATTGGAGCGATGCATCACCGTCGCCCGCCGTGCCTTGCCACACCAGGAAGCCGCCGATCGGCTCGAGCCGGACGCCGATCGCGACAGTCCCCAGTGGCGGGCCTGGCGAGAGAGCGACCAGTGGCAGGAGTGGAACCGGGCCATCGCCCCAGTGGTGGCCGCCCGGCGCCGGGCGCTGAAACTGCTGGGCGACAAGGAGGCGGTGCAGATCCTCTTCGACGAGATCGCCCCGCGCTTTGAAGATCGCGACGGCGGCTACACCCGCGTGCTGCAACTGGCAAAGCCGCGATTGGGCGACGCCGGCACCCAGGCAATCCTGGAGCTGGTGGGCACGCACGACCGCGAGCGGCGCCGGGCGCCCAAACCCTCCTTCGAAGACGAGACCGAGGAAACCAACGTCCGGGAGGTTGCCCCGCCGGCCGGCGAAGCAGACGCCCAGCCCGAGGCCGATGTGGAGACGGAAACTGCTGCCGAGGATGAAGAGGCGCCGAACGAAGAGGCCAAAGATAAAAAGGACTAGCCTGCTCTAGCCCGGATTATTCATAGGACCATCGTCGGGTAGGTATTCGCGTGCCACGGCTGTGTCAGCCGTGCTCCAGATTTGCCGGTTTACCCAGGGCAGCACGGCGGACACGGCCGTGGCACGCCTATGAATAATCCAGGCTAGTAGATCCCAGGAGGGGATCCGGGATGAGTTTAGCAGGGCAGCAGAGGTCTGAGGAGGGCGATGCCTCGCGCAGCGGGGGCAAGCGCCGGTCTGCCGGCTTCGATTTTACTCTCCACGTCCGTCGTCTGTGCGAGGACATGGTCGCCCGGGTGGATCGGCTGCGGCACATCGACGTGGCCCGGGTGGCGCTGAGCTTTTCCCAGGCCCGCAAGGCCACCAGCCACGGGATGTACGCCGCGCTGACGCCGATGCGATTTGCCGGGGGGCGGCTGCACACGATCCGCCGCGGGCAGAGATGGGGTGTGCAGCGGTTGCACGCGGCCGACGGCCGCGAGATGCTCTACATCCTCAACTTTTACCTGCCCCGGTTCCTGGAGCTGCGGTTCCGGGAGAAGCTGTCCACGGTGATGCACGAGCTGTGGCACATCGGGCCGAAGTTTGACGGCGACGTCCGCCGCTACGGCGGGCGCTGTTTTGCCCACGGCTCGTCACAGCGACAGTACGACGCCCACATCGACGAGCTGGTCGATCGCTGGCTCGCCTCAGGGCCTCCCGAGTCGGTCTGCGAGTTCCTCCGCTGTGACTTCCGCCAGCTACTGGCCCGCTACGGCCAGGTCTACGGACGGAAGATCCCCACGCCAAAGCTGATTCGGGTGGGATAGCCGTCGGGGGGCATCTTGCCTAGTTTACATTGACAGGCTGTGTGCGTGCGGGTAGTCTGCCCGCCCTTGGGGCATCGTCGTGGTCGAAACTGGCGATTGGTCCGTGGCCGGCGGCAGACCTGCTGCCGGGATCCCGGCGGCTGTTAGCCGCCGGCTATTGACCGAACTGCGATCGGCGTTTGGATGTCGGCGGCTGTTAGCCGCCGGCTATTGCCCGAACTGCGATCGGCGTTTGACTCGACTGGCCCCCTTCTGTCTTCTCTACTGAGATTCCACCTCGCATGCCGTCGTTGTTCGCCCGGACTGTGCTGCTGTTGTCGGCGATCTTGGCCGTGGGGCTGGCCGGCTGCACTACCCCCGCGTTGGAGGGGAGATCGCCGCTGGCGCCTGCCCGAATGTCGCCGGATAGCTGCGTGCTGGAGATCTTCTTCGTCCCCTTTCCGTTCGGCGATCCGGAGGTTAACGGCGAGCTATGGGAGGAGGTCGACGAGCAGCATTTTCCGGCCGAGCTGCGGCGGCGGCTGGCTCGGAACGGGTTCCGTCTGGGACTTCTCGACGGCCAGATCCCCGCCACGCTCTCGAAACTCCTGAAGCTGAAAGACGGACTTCAGCCGACCGGGGAAGCCAACCAGATCGACGTGGCCGAGCTGGCTTCGGGATCGCCGCCGGTGCGACGCTATCTCCAGATCCGCGCCGGCCGGCGGCAGGAGATCATCGCCTCGGGCGTGTACGACCACCTGCCGGTGTTGATCAGCGAGCCGGGCCAGATCGGCGGTCAGACGTACTCCCAGGCCCAGGCCGTGCTGGCAGTGAAGAGCTTTCCCCAAGGTGACGGCGGGGTCCGAGTGGAGCTGGTGCCCGAGGTGCACCACGGCCAGCCCCGGCAGCGGTATGTGGGCCGGCAGGGGATGTGGCGTCTGGAGGCGGGCAGGGAGCAGCGGGTGTTCGAGGAGATGGGTTTTTCCGCCACGCTTTCGCCCGGCTGCATGTTGCTTGTAAGCAGCTTGCCCAACCGCCCCGGGAGCCTCGGCCACCACTTCTTCACCGAGGAGGACGGAAAACTGGAGCAGAAGCTGCTGGTGCTGCGGCTGGCCCAGACCCAGCACGACGGGCTGTTCGGCCCGCCGGGGAGGTTGGGGCGGGAAGAGTAACGCGGGCGGCAAGGGGCCGTTGGCCGCCGTGCCGGCGGCCGCTAAACGGTCGCGGCGGCCGCGGTATTGAAGGCCGCTAACCCGTATTGTGTCACTTGGCACTAACCTCCAAACTGGGGGTATAGCCTCCG
>CAZUAM010000717.1:0-3493 GCA_964618095.1 uncultured Planctomycetaceae bacterium
AACCCCAACTCACCAAAACGCCATGAATTCACCCACAGATTCTGGCGAAGACCCTCTACGCCTTCCATACCGGCGGGGCCAACTTCCTCTACGGAGACGGCTCGGTACACTTCCACGGGGAATCGATGGCGGCCGAAACGTTCGTCTCGCTGTTTACCCGCGCCGGCGGCGATCTGCCGGGCTGGCAGCCCGGGGCCGGCAAGGGGAGCGGGAGCGATTGAGACTGCGGCGGGGGCGGAGGGTTTCGGGTGCTGCTCGGTTTTGGGGGCGGTGCGTCGGCGCTGCCCGCTGCAATGCGTTGACCGACAAAAGAATGGCCCCCAGAACCAGGTTCTGGGGGCCAGACTGTGGTCGAACAGATGTTCGGTCGTCGCTCAGATGAGTCGGACGTTTTCGGCGCGGGGCCCTTTGGGGCCACGTCCTTCTTCGTACTCGACCTGTTGTCCCACACTGAGGGCCTCGATGCTCGTCCCCTCGACGGCACTGTGGTGGAAGAACATGTCACCGCGTTCTCCCTCAATGAACCCAAACCCTTTGTCAGCGATCAGTTTCTTGATCGTGCCTTGCGGCATAACGCCACTCCTAGAAAAAAGTAAGAAACGCACTAGCGGCCGTCGTTTCTTCCCCTAGAGCCCCTTGTCGCTGAGGAAGACGATGGCCAAACGGTAGAGGGAGAAAATCAACCGCAATAGGAGACCGGCTCGTCTGTAAGAGGTTACCGCTCTGCAAATCGCTGGGTGACTAGAACGAGAGCACTTACAATCGGCTGGGGCTCACATTGCTTCTCACCGCCATCCTGGAGATTATAGTACGGAGACTCAGTAAAGTAAATGGTGGTGTGTTTGAGATTTCTTGAACAGGGCCCGGTCCGCGGTCCCCGGCGGGTGGTCTGGCTGTGCTGCCAGGGAGGGGGCGTTGGGGGCGTGCCGGCATCGGGATGCTGCGGCGCGATCGCCACCTTGACGGGTCTTCCCCGTTGGCCTTCCCTCAGACCCTGGGCCGTGCTAGAATCGATGTTGCACGCGGGGTACCCGGTGAGGGCCCCGTCAGCTTCCTTCGAGATGCCTCCTCCGAAGTCCACTTGACGGTGAACGGCCGCGGACGTCTCTTCGATCGCGGCTGATTGGCCTGTCCCTTCCTCGCTGATTTGCGTGTCGGATCACCGTGACGGGCCCCGGGAGGGTCTCTCGCAGGGCGACGGGCCGAAGCGTCCAGGTGCCGAACTGGTCGGCGTTGTTTGGGTCGCTGGGGCAGCGCCTCGTTGTGGACGTGTGCCGCTGGGGGCGTGGGCGTCTTTGGCGATTTATTTTCGGGCGATGGTTGGCACCTGTGCGGACTCTTGCCCTCCTCGAACGAACTCAGGACGAGAACTCATGGCAAGAGACCAGAATACGTACGCCAAGCGGCGGAGGGAGATGGACAAGAAGCGAAAGGCCGAGGAGAAGAGGGCACGTCGTCAGAGGAAAAAAGAGCAGGCCAACGAAGCCGTCGAGCCCAACGGTGTCGATTCCCCAGACCCACAGCAGTAGGCGCATCGTCTGCTCAGAGCGCCGTTGTTGGGCGGGAAGGTCCAAGGGGCAGGGCGGCGCGGGAGGAAAAAAGGGGACAGGTCCAATTTGCCGGGACGGCCCGAAGGGTGCTTCGCACAAATTGGACCTGTCCCCTTTTTCCCGGGCTGCCCTAGGCACTGCGTTCTCTGTGGTGGGTTGCGTTCTCAGTGCAGCCGCTGCCCCGGCTTGGCGCCGTCGTCGGGAGAGATCAGGTAGATCTCCTTGCCCCCCGGGCCGGAGGCCAGGATCATGCCTTCGCTGGTGCCGAATTTCATCTTTCGCTCCGCCAGGTTGGCCGCGCAGATCAGCAGCCGGCCGGTGAGGTCCTCGGGCCGGTAGACGCCCTTGATACCGGCAAACACCACCCGCCGATGCTCGCCACCGAGGCTGAGCGTCAGTTTTAGCAGCTTATCGGCCTTGGGGACGTCCTCGGCCGCCACCACCCGGGCGACGCGGAGATCGAGCTTGGCGAAGTCGTCGATGCTGATCGTTCGGGCCAGCGGCTCGGCGGCCAGGGGCTGGCCGCTGTCTTGGGCGGCGCCCGCGTCGGGCTCGGCTTCGTCGGGTTCTTCCTCGCTGCTGGCGGCGAACATGGCGTCTACCCGCTTGCGGTCCACCCGCTTCATCATGTGCCGGAACTTGCTGACCGGCGTACCGGTAAGCGGCGTGGTGGACTGTTCCCAGTCGGTGATCGGCTGGCCCAGCAGCTCGCCGGTCTGTTGGGCCAGCCGCGGCAGCACGGGCGCCAGGTAGACGGCCAGTTGCCGGAACAGGTTCAACCCCACGGTGCACACGTCCCGCAGCCGGCCGGCCCGGTCCGGGTCCTTCGCAAGCTGCCAGGGCGCGTTGTGCTCGACGTACTGGTTGGCCCGGTCGGCCATCGCCAGGATCTGGCGCATGGCCCGGGCGTAGTCGCAGCTCTCGTAGGCTTCGGCCACGGCCTGGCCGTCTCGGGCCGCCTGCTGAAAGAGTCCGCCGTCGTCGGGATACTGGTCTGCCAGTCCGGTCTTTTGGGCGAAGCGGGCGGTGCGGCTGGCCAGGTTGACCACGTTGCCCACCATGTCCGAGTTGACCCGGGTGACGAACTCGTCGAGGTTCAGATCCAGATCGTCGACGCGGTTGGTCAGCTTCGAGGCGTAATAGTAGCGGAGGTAGGCCGAATCGAGGTGCTTCAGGTACGTTGACGCCCGGACCAAGGTGCCCTTGCTCTTCGACATCTTCAGGCCGTGGACGTTGAGGAACCCGTGGATGTGGATCTTCACCGGCAGACTGTACCGGGAGGTCTCAAGCATCGCCGGCCAGAAGAGGGTATGGAAATAGGTGATGTCCTTGCCGATGAAGTGGTGGATTTCGGTCTGGTCGCTGGCCCACCAGTCGTCGAAGTCTTCGCCGTGCCGGTCGCACCACTGACGGGTGGAGGCCATGTAGCCGATCGGGGCGTCGAACCAGACGTACCAGTAGTTACCGGGCGAGTCGGGGATCTCGAAGCCGAAGTAGGGCGCCGGCCGCGAGACGTCCCAGTCCCGCAGCGGCTCGTCGAGGAAGTGACCCTTGAGGTAGTTGGCAATCTCCGGCTGGAGGTGGCCGCCGCTCTGGGTCCAGCGGTCGAGAAAGGCGTGCTTCTGCTCGATGTTGATGAACAGGTGCGGGTACTTCCGCACGTCGGGCTTGGTGCCGGAGATCGCGCTGACCGGGTCGATCAGGTCGGTGGCGTTGTAGTGCCAGGTACAGACCGAGCAGTTGTCGCCCGGCTGGTCCGTGGCCCGACACTTCGGATTCGGACACGTCCCCCGTACCTGGCGGTCGGCCAGGAACATCCCCTCGGCGGTGTCGTAGAGCTGCTCGACCTCCTGTTGGTGGACCAAGCCGGCCTGGCGGATCGACTGCCAGATCTCCGCGCAGAGCTCGCGGTTTTCGGGGCTATGGGTGCTGCCGTAGTTGTC
>CAZUAM010000718.1:0-3483 GCA_964618095.1 uncultured Planctomycetaceae bacterium
CTTAGATACCCTTGGAGGCTCAAGAATTCCCGAATTCTTGAATAATCCGGGTTAACCGACCACGCGCACCGCATTATGGATATTCGCGTTCACTCTGTCAATAACCCCCGTAGCTAATAAACCGGCTAGGGACACCCGACTGAGGTACTTCGCCAGTCCAACAGAGCGTACTGCCCGATCGGGAGAACTGGCCATAACACTTTCTGCAATCACAGTTTACAGCGATCGACCTGGCCCGTACGAACGATTCGGCCGGGCCGAAATATATTGCGAGAATTTTCCCGGTTGGCCGGGGCCGAGCGAAACGAGCCCCCAGGAAACAGGGCGCTGGGGCGTCGCCGACCAACCTTCGGTCGGTGCCCGTCCGCCGGCAGGCGGATCCCCAGCCAGAGTCGCCAGCGGGCTGGGATATGCCAAAGCGTAACCTACTCGATTAGCTTGTTCGCCGGGTCAATGAGGCGGGGTCCACCAACAGCAGCAACGCCGCCCGACGGGAGGAAAGCGACTTCCCGGTTCAGGTCCCGCTGCTCGGATAGATCGGAACCGGATCTTCCGGCGGGCGTGGAGCGTAGCGACCCGCAGTGAAAGGGGCGGCCTGGTTTACCGGCGGCAGGCGGCGAATCTCTCGGCCCGGGTCGCGGTCGCCGGCCGGGTCCTGCCCGACGTCGCCAGGCAGCACACGGATCGACCGCCCTCCGGACGCCGACCGGCTGAGGGCCTCGGCCGGATCGACACCCGCCGAATACCTGCTCGACGGCTCCACCTCCTCCGGCGGCCGGGCGGCGTAGTCGTACGGGTCTTCGTACCCGGTTCCCTCTTGTTCCACGTCGGCAGCAGGGCCATCCACGAAGTTGTCCTCGACCGACGAGTCCTGACAGGAATTCTCGCTGCTAGAGCCGCGCGGCGACGGTTCGGCCGCTGCCGAATTCCAGGACGCTGCCGACTGCACGGCCGTTTCCGACTGCAAGACTGCTGCCGGCTCGGGAACTGCTGCCGGGTGTGACGGCTGGCTCGGCTGCGAAAGCTGCGGCGAGCCGCCCACCATTTCCCACACCACCGAGTAGCGCACAACGTTGAAACCGATCGAAAACGCGATCAGCGCAAACACCCCCACGGAAACCACAATCCTGGGCATGGCTCTCTCCTCTTGTCCCCCGTCGCCAAACACCGGTGTCGAAATCATACACCACAAGCGCCAAAGGGCAAGGCAACAAGAGGACAGTGGCCAGCGACGCACCACAAGTCACGAATGACGAAGCCGGTTGGGTAAGCTTTGGCGGGGAGCAGTGGCCGGTCGAGAGCACCACCCGCCTCCATCCAACGCCCACGCACGTTACCCCGCGGGACCTCGTATCCAACGCCCACGGACATCGACCCGCGGGACCCCGTATCCAACGCCCACGCACCGCCGTCCGTGGGGTCGGCGGAACAGTAGCAATCACGCCCGAGGAATCCGGCTGGGCAAAGTTTATCGGCCCCCAACCCTTGACCAGCGAGGCCACTTCGATCAGGATATTATAGGCTACCCTGGAGATCTTTGTGGTTGTTACGGTCCCTATTCGGGGGTCAAACTTTCAATTGGGGAGGAAAGCATGAACTACTCGCGCCGAGAGATGTTGAAGTTGGGAGCGGGCGCTGCCGCCATCTGGACAACCGGCGTCGGCCCGCTGGCCGCGGAAGTGAAATCGAGCAAGAAGAAGATCCCCATCGGGCTCCAGCTCTATTCGGTGCGGCAGGCCTGCCAGAAGGATCTTCCCGGCGTGCTGCGGGCCGTCGCCAAGATGGGCTACCAGGGCGTGGAGTTTGCCGGCTACTACGGGCGAACGGCCAAAGAGCTGCGCAAGCTGCTCGACGCAAACGGCCTGAAGTGCTGCGGCACGCATACCGGCCTGAACACCCTGACCGGCGATGCCCTGAAAGGCACGGTCGAGTTCAACAAGATCTTGGGCAACAAGTTCCTGAT
Source organism: uncultured Planctomycetaceae bacterium (assembly GCA_964618095.1). Lineage (GTDB taxonomy): Bacteria > Planctomycetota > Planctomycetia > Pirellulales > Thermoguttaceae > CAZUAM01. The sequence goes on from CAZUAM010000718.1 coordinate 1,964, forward strand.
CGTCCCCGGCCTGCCCGGCGGCCGCCTGGCTTCGGTCCAGGCGGTCAAGGAGACCGCCAAGCTGTTCAGCGAGCTGGCCGAGAAGGTCAAGCCCCAGAAAATGCGCGTCGGCTACCATGCCCACGGCGGCGACTTCAGACGGCTCGACGGCGAGACTGCCTGGGATATCCTCTTCAGCAACGCCAGTGCCGACGTGGTGATGCAACTCGACATTGGCAACTGCATCGGCGGCGGCGGCGACCCGATTGCCATCCTGAAAAAGTTCCCCAAACGCTCGGCCACCATTCACCTCAAGGAGCACGGCGGAAAACCCGAGGCCGTCGTCGGCGAAGGCGACGTCAAATGGGACGAGATCTTCCGGCTCTGCGAGACTACCGGTGGAACCCAGTGGTACATCGTCGAGCATGAGCGCAGGGCCGGTTCGCCTCTGGACAACGTCAGGCGCTGCATCGAGAACCTGCGGAAGATGGGCAAATGAACTGAGGGTTCTGGAGTCCGGGCCGCTTTCGGCCGCGGGTCAACCGATCACTGCCGAGCCTCCAACTCGTCGGCCTTGGCCAGATCGGCAGCGGCCTGCGACTCCTCGCCCATCTGCTCGTAGACGTACCCGCGCGACCGGTAAAACTCGGGATTATCCGGTTCCAGACGGATCGCTTCGGAGCAGTCGAGGATCGCTCTTTGCGATTCACCCTTGAGCGCGTAGGTGACGCCCCGCCCGTTGTAGGCCTCGGCGTATTTGGGGTCGCGCCGGATGGCCTCGGCAAAGGCTACCAAGGCCTTGTCCAGTTCCTTCCGCTCCAGATAGGACGCACCCAGGTCGAAGGCCTCACCCGCTTGCATGACTGCTCCCCCTCGTTGCTCGGGGAACCCCGCGAATGCCTCAACCGACGGTGCTTCTGCACCTCTCAACCAACTCTTGTTGTAGCACGCCCCGAGGGGCCTGTCGACAAACACTCGGGGCTTGACCGGGCCCGTGGGTTTGCGACGGCCGTGGTGGCGCACGTGCCCGTCAGCCAAACACCGCAAGAAAGGGGCCGGTCTACCCGGGGCGCTTCCGGATCGGCCGCGTCGCGGCAGCTTCTCCTCCGGCCTCCTCCCGTACTTACCACGACTATATACCACGATCGACAGGCTCGGCCAACCCAATCTCGCAAACCCGCCCCGCGGAGATCCTCGTCGATTGCCGCCTGAAAAGTGATCTGGGCAGGAACCGTAGTCGTCAGGGGGGGCCGCCCAGGGCCAACTTGGCCTACCGGTGGCCACGATTCCCGTCCGCCTGATACGACGCCCGTCGCCGTTCTCCCGGCTCGTCGGGTTCTGCTCCTTTCCTCAGCGCATGGAACAGGGGACAAGCGGCTTCAGGCCGATTGCCCCCTGTTTTCGACCTTCTCGAAACTAGCTCCGCCGCCGGCGACGCCAGACGAGCAGCAGCGCCAAGCCGCCCGTGCCCAGAAGCAGCAGGGTGCCCGGCTCGGGAACGATCGTCAGCGCCAGCCGCTCGGAGGTCCTGATGGGATCGC
>CAZUAM010000719.1:0-3476 GCA_964618095.1 uncultured Planctomycetaceae bacterium
AGTGTGAGATCTCAAAGTTAACGCAACTCGGCCCGAAAACCGTTTGGTGCTAGGAGATCTTGCGATGAAGAGAGCCATTGCATTTATTCTTGGCGTCTTGTTTCTATCCACGGTGTTGCCGGCGACGGTCCTTTGTGCAGGGCATGGACCGGCTACCGACGAGTTCAGCAACCGCTGGCCGCTGAAGAAGGAATATGAGAACCCGGCCGTCACGCGGGCCATGGAAGCCGTGCGGGAAGCCATTCCGCTGGCGGCGAAGGATCCTACCCGGCCGGTCTATCATTTCCGCCCCGCGGCACGTTGGATGAACGACCCTTGCGGAGCCATCTATCACAAGGGCTATTACCACGTCTTCTACCAGCTCAATCCCACCGGGGACAGCGATTGGGGTAGGAACAACTCGCACTGGGGGCACACCCGCAGCAAGGACCTGGTCCACTGGGAGCACCTGCCGGTCGCGTTGTGCCCCTCGCGAGAGCTCGGCGAGCGGCGTTGCAACTCGGGCTGCGTCGTCATCAACGGCAAGGGCCGGCCGATGATTTTCTATACGTACGTCCCGCTAAAAGGGGGCGTCAGCCGACAGCAGTGGGCCGCCATCGGAGATGATGATCTGATTACCTGGAAAAAGCACCCCGACAATCCGATTATTGGTCGTGAAAAGGCCGGTGTTCCGCCGCCGCCGGCGGTCTCGCTGGGCTGGAGCGATCCGTTCGTGTTCCGTGCCGGGGGCAGGACCTTCGTGACCTTCAAGGCCAGCGGAGGCGCCGTCTGCGAGGCCCTCAACGAGGAGTTGACCCGCTGGAAGTACGTCAAGAGCGTGGCCGGCGTTCATGGCGAGTGTCCCAACGTCGTCAAGCTGGGCGAGAAGTGGCTGCTGATCACTTCCGGAGGGGCTTCCTCAAGGCAACTGCACTATCAGGTGGGCCATTTCGATCCGCAGCAACTGAAGTTCACGCTGGAGAGGACGGGAATCCTGGATCACAGCTACGGGCCGGAGTGGCCCAAGTCAACTGCTACGATCTCGATCAGCCGGGGCTTCTACGCCACGAACACCCTCTTTGATCCGCAGGGCCGCTGCGTTTTGTTCGGCTGGGTGAGCGGTTTCAAGGGGGGCCGCGGCTGGAACGGCTGCTTGGGACTGCCGCGGATTCTCACGCTCGGCCCGGACGGCCGACCGCGACAGACGCCGCATCCGCAACTGCAAGAGCCGCGAGGCCGGCATCTCCGTTTCGAAGGAGTCGTGCTGAAAAACCGCGGCCAGGTTCTCGAGGGGGCGCGCGGCGATACGTTGGAGATCCTTGCCAAACTCCGACCCGGCGACGCCAAGGTCTGCGGGCTGAAGGTCCGCCGGTCCAACGATGGCACCGGCGCCGTGACCTTGCGCTACGACGGCAAGACCCTCGACGCGGCCGGCACAAAGCTTCCCCTCCAACTCGACAACAATCAGCCGACTCTCATACTCCACGTCTTTTTGGACAGATCGGCGATGGAGGTCTTCGTCAACGGGGGCAGAGAAAGCATCACCCGTGTGATCTATCCCGGAGAGGACGATTTGGGCATCGAGGTCTTTGCCGAAGGGGGCACGGCGAGACTTGAGTCGATGGACGTCTGGGAAATGAAATCCATATGGTAGTCGGATCGAACTGACAGAAAGACCATGTCAGACCAATTCCAATTGGAAGGAAGCACTCAAATGCCAAAGCAAAGCAAGACCCTCGCGCCAAAAGCCAGGATCACGGCAATTGTGGCCCTGACCGCAACGATGTTCCCAGGCAGGAGCGTGACGGCGGACGATACCGCGGCGAAGTCTCCCGTGAAACGCGCGAGATTCCTGCTGCTGGATTCCCGCGTCATCGAAAGCACGGAAAATGCGAAACTAACCGTCGGCGCCGTTCGCAAGGACAAGAACAACCCGTTGTTCAGAGAAGACAAGCCGTGGGAGCCGCGGTTCGACAACCTGTATGCGAACCTGATCTACGACGAAGGGGAGAAGATCTACAAGTGCTGGTACAGCCCGTTCATCGTAGACAAGGCCGTGAGCGATACGCCGCGCCAGAAGCGCGGCGAGGTCCGCTATCGACCGCGGGGACGGGAGATGGGGATCTGCTATGCGGTGTCCCGTGACGGGCTGAAATGGGAGAAGCCCGAGTTGGGCCTGGTAGAGTTTGAAGGAAGCACGGCGAACAATCTGGTGCTGCGCGGTCCGCATGGTGCGGGGGTTTTCAAGGATCCGCACGACTCGGATCCCCAGCGGCGGTACAAGATGTTCTACCAGGGCATGGCCGTGCGGTTCTCCGGCCACGGACTGCACTGGAGCGATGCTGTGCCGTGCCCAGGCATTGAAGCCCGCGGGGACACCCACAACAATGCCTTCTGGGTGCCCGAAAGGGACAAGTACGTGGGCATCACGCGGCTTTGGGAGGGCCAGCGAATCGTCGGCCGCACGGAAAGCCCCGATTTTGTCCATTGGAGCAAGGCCGTCGAAGTCCTCCGCGGCGATCCGCGGAATCAGACGTATGCCATGCCCGTGTTCCGCTATGCCGACGTCTACCTCGGTCTAGTGATGATTCTGCGCAGGGGTGAGGATCGCGTGCATTGCGAGCTTGCCTGGAGCGGGGACACGGTTGGGTGGGAACGGATCGCCCCGGGCACCGCACTGATCCCCAACTCGCCGACCAAAGGTGCGTATGACTGGGGATGCGTTTACGCCGCCAACGACCCGGTGGTCTTGGAGGATGAGATCCGCATCTACTACGGCGGCTCGAATGGGCCGCACGGGGGATGGCGCGACGGGTTCCTCTGCCTGGCGACGCTCCGCCCCGACGGGTGGGCCGGATACGAACCGATCAATACCGACGAACCCGGGACCGTAGTCACACGCCCCGTCATCTGCACGGGCAAGACGTTACGCGTGACCGCAGACGCGGCCGGTGGATCCGTGCAGCTCGCGGTTCTGGATACCGAAGGCAGGCCACTAGGCCGCGGCAAGCCAATTACGGAAAACCTCACCGACGCAGTGGTAGCCTTCGGTAACAAAGACGTCCTAACCAGTGTCTACAAACAGCCGGTCCGTTTGAAGTTCGAGCTGCACAACGCGAAGCTTTACAGCTTTGCGTTCACACCGTAACAGGGATCCTTGACTTCTTTCAAGCAAGAAGGAGATGAAAACGACAGCATCACCTGGCCGCCAACCGCCGTCAATCGCCCACTGGCGAGCTTCTGCTGCCGGTCCGCGAGCTCCACGCTGGTTGACACTTGCGGTTCGGTTGAAGATTCGGACCGTACCGGGGGGCGGGGTAAGACTGCCTGCAATTCTCACCGTCCGTGTTAGGCTCATCCGTGTGTCGTTCAGGCTGCTTCCCGGCATGGGCCGGGGCTTGAACGTCTATGATTAAGAAAGGAACCAACAGACGATGAACCGACTAAGGGGCGAACGATAAATAACTTCCCGTTTTCTTGTGGGAGGCGACTCTGTC
>CAZUAM010000720.1:0-3474 GCA_964618095.1 uncultured Planctomycetaceae bacterium
GCCTGCGGCTGACCACCAGCCACCCACTCAACTGCCAGGAAAACTTGCCACACACGCCGCAGCGGCGACGGTTGGAGATCGCTCTGGGCGGAAGGGTGCGGCGCGTTGGCTGCCCCTACTCTTTCGCACCGCGATGTCTACACTAGATATAGGAGTTGAATACCCCGGGTCCCCTCCACCGACAGGCAAATCACCCCTCCTGCCTCGGCGCGATGAAGCACTCAACTGACCGGCAACCGACCGACCAACGCCTGGCGATTGCAGTCCGCGGTGTGATCCAGGGGGTAGGCTTCCGGCCGTTCGTCTACAATGCGGCCCGGGCGGCGGGACTGACCGGCTGGGTCCGAAACGAGGCCGATACCGTGCGGATCGAGGTGCAGGGCGAGCCGGACCGGTTGGAGACGTTTGTCCACTCGCTCCGCCACGCCCATCCACCGCAGGCCCGCATCGACTCGCTGGAGATCTGCCAAAGGCCCTGCGAAGACGGCGCCACACAGACCTTTCAGATCCGCAGCAGCGCCGGCCGGGCTGCCCCCCGGCCGACGATTCCCGCCGACCTGGCCACCTGTGCCGAGTGTGTCCGGGAGATCCGCAGTCCGGCCCAGCGGCGCTACGGGTATCCGTTTACCAACTGCACCAACTGCGGGCCGCGGTGGTCGATCATCGAGCAGTTGCCCTACGACCGGCCGCGGACCTCGATGGCACGGTTTGCCATGTGTCCGGACTGCCGGACCGAATATGAAGACCCGGCCGACCGGCGGTTCCATGCCCAGCCGATCGCCTGCCCGCGGTGTGGGCCGGCGCTGCGGCTGCTGAGTTGTGGCCGGTCTCCCGACCGAGCCACGATGGGGCGGGGTCAGAGACCCGCGCCCAACTGTGGGGACGGGAGTGAGACGGCGGTCGGGCAAGAGGCGTTGGATGCAGCGGTCGAGGCCGTATTGGCCGGACGTGTCGTGGCCGTCAAGGGCCTGGGCGGGTTTCAACTTTTGGTCGATGCCACCAACGCCCAGGCGGACGCGCTGCTCCGCAACCGAAAACAACGGCCCCACCAACCGATCGCCCAGATCCACCCTACGCTCGAGGAGGTCCGCAGCCGCTGCCAAGTCTCCGACGCAGAGGCCCGGGCACTGGCCTCCCACCAAGCGCCCATCCTGTTGCTCCGCCGACGCGACGACGGCGATAAGCGGGCGGACGTGGTCGAAGCTGTGGCGCCGCGCAATCCGTACCTGGGCGTGATGCTTCCCTACACGCCCTTGCATCACCTGCTCACCGCGGCGATCGATCGGCCGATCGTCTGCACCAGCGGGAACCTCTCCGAAGAGCCGATGGCTATCTCGACCGGCGACGCGCTCGGGCGCCTGGGCCCGATCGCCGACGTGCTGCTTACGCACAACCGGCCGATCGTCCGCCCGGTCGACGACTCGGTCGCCCGGGTTGGCCCCGACGGCTTGCAGGTGCTCCGCCGCGCTCGCGGCTTCGCCCCGCTGCCGATCGAGCTGGGGCTGGAGAGTCCCACGATCCTGGCCGTCGGCGGGCACTTGAAGAACACTGTGGCGCTGGCTCTGGGATCCGGCAGGGTGCGTGAAACGCACCATGAAACAGAGTCGATCGACGACTCATCGCCGCGTTCCACGCACCCTACACAGGTCGTCATGAGCCCGCACGTCGGCGACCTGGACAACGTGTTGGGCGTGGAGGTTCACCGCCGGGCGATCCGCGACCTGGTGGATTTCTTTGAGGCGGTGCCCGAGGTCGTGGCCTGTGATCTGCATCCCGACTATGCGTCTACCCGCGAGGCCGAGGCGTTGGCCGCCGGGTGGGACGTGCCGCTGGTTCGGGTGCAACATCACCAAGCCCACGTGGCCGCGTGCGTTGCCGAGCACCGGCTGGAGGGCCCGGTGCTGGGGCTTGCCTGGGACGGAACCGGCTACGGCACCGACGGGACGGTCTGGGGCGGCGAGGCGTTGATCTGCCAACGGGCCGAGTTCACCCGCACGGCACATCTCCGCACGTTCGCCCTGCCCGGCGGGGACAAGGCCGTCCGCCAGCCCCGACGTTCGGCGTTGGGGGTGCTGTTTGAGATCCTCGCCGAGCAGGCCGCCGAAGATGCCACCGGTTGGTTCAGCCCGTCGGAATTGGACACACTGCTGTCGCTTCTGGCCCGAGGAGTCCACGCCCCGCGGACCAGCAGCATGGGCCGGCTGTTCGACGCGGTGGCGGTGATGTGCGGGCTGCCCGCGGTAATCAGCTTCGAGGGCCAGGCGGCCATGGCCCTGGAGTTCGCCGCCGATAAAGAAGCCACTCATGCCGCCTCCCACCGCAACGACGCCTATCCGTTGCCGTTGTCCGACGAGCTGCCGGCAGTGGCCGACTGGGAGCCGCTGGTCCGGGGCGTGCTGAGCGATCGCGCCGCCGGGGAGCCGGCCGGCCGCATAAGTGTCCGTTTCCACAACGCCCTGGCCGAGTTGGCCGTGGCCGTCGCCCGACGTTCCGGCTGTAGCCGGGTCGTGCTCAGCGGCGGCTGCTTCCAGAACGCCCTGTTGACCGATCGGGTCCGCGGCCGGCTGCTCGAATCGGGCTTTAGCGTGTATACTCACCGTCGGGTTCCACCGGGTGACGGCGGGATCGCCTTGGGACAAGTCGCCGTCGCCGCCAGGCAACTCGAGGCATCTTGATACGGCCCCAATCCTCGACTATGGAGTTGTCCAAGAACAAGTTCGCATGGTTGCATTCGCTGATAGCCCCGCCCGGGAGGGCGGGGTTGGACGCGTCGCCGTTCCAGGGACCCCACCCTCCCGGGCGGGGCTATGCTCCTAGAGTCGACGTCGTCTCCTCACAACCCCCTAAGACGAACCACCCAAACGTACGTGCGGAATACCCAAAAACCGTGAAATAGGACTCGAACAAACATGTGTCTTGGAATTCCCGGTAAGCTGGTCGAAGTCTACAACCAAGACGATCTGCCCATGGGCAAGGTGGAATTCGGCGGCATCCTCAAGGAAATCTGTTTGGCCTACACCCCCGAGGCCCGGGTTGGTGAGTACGTGATCGTGCACGTCGGATTCGCCATCAGCCGGATCGACGAGGCCGAAGCGGAGGAGATCTTCTCCTACCTGGAAGAGATCGAGGAAGCGATGGCCGAGGAAGAAGCCGCCGAAACGCCAGGGGAAACAGCGCCGTGAAGTACCTCGACGAGTACCGCAATGCCGATGCGGCCCGGCGCCTGGCCGAGGCCATTCGCCGGGCGACCACGCGGCCGTGGAACATCATGGAAGTCTGCGGCGGCCAGACCCATGCCATCATCCGGTTTGCCATCGACGAGATGCTGCCGCCCGAGCTGACCCTGATCCACGGGCCCGGCTGCCCGGTCTGCGTCACGCCCATCGAGCTGATCGACAAGGCCGTGGCCATCGCCTCGCAGCCGGAGGTGATCTTCTGCACCTTCGGCGACATGATGCGGGTGCCGGGATCGAA
>CAZUAM010000721.1:0-3407 GCA_964618095.1 uncultured Planctomycetaceae bacterium
AGGCTCAACAGTCCGGGCCGTTGTCGCCGAACAACCGCGTTGCCTGGCGCGGACCGGCGTGTCTGAACGACGGCCAGGACATTGGCCGCGATCTGAGTGGCGGGTGGTTCGATGCCGGGGACCACTGGACAGCCAACCTGACAATGGCCTTTGCCACCACCACCCTGGCCTGGTCCGCGATCGAACAGCCCGAGGGCTATCTCAAGAGCGGCCAGATGGACGAGTTGCTGGAAAACCTCGTCTACGTCAATCAGTATTTCTTGAAGTGCGTGTTGAACCCGGACTGCCACGACCCGGCCAGGAACCTGGAAGTGGCCATCGGCTGCGGCGGGCTCAAGGGTGTTCCCGCTCCGAACGTCCACGCTATGTGGGCGCCGGCCGAAGTTGCGCACCTGATGACCAATCGTCCTACATTCCGCTTGAACAAGGACGTCCCCGGCGGCGACATCCCGGCAGCGATGGCAGCTTCCATGGCGGCGACGGCGATGGTCGTTCGCCGGCATGCCGCGGTGCTCAAAGGCAAGCCCGGCTACGAGGACTTCGACGCCAGCGCGTTCGCCGATCGCCTGCTGGAGAACGCCGAGAAGCTCGTCGTCTTCGCCCATGCCAACTCCGGGCCGATCATCCGCTCGGAGATGCCCGAGGAGGAAAGGGAGCGAATTCGCAGGCGGCGCCGGTTGGCATTGCGGTCCGACGGTGCCGTTGTGGAGACCGGCTACCGGGCAGATCCGTTCGACAAGGTCTTCACCGCCGCGGCGCTGCTGCAACGGGCGCACCTCGCCCGGGACCCGTCGTGCGGCACCCGATGGTTCGATCTTGCCGAAGAGACCTACGACGGGCCGTACACGGCGGAGTTCAACCGCGACTTCTGGAAGGACTTCGGCGCCGGGAATTTCGGCAAGCTGGGGGCTTACGCCATGATGCGGTTGGCTCCGCACGAGGAGAAGTACCATCACGAACTGCAACTCTACTGTGTCAACTTCTGCAACTACAAACAGACCCCCGGCGGGCTGCGGCTGCGCGAGTGGTTTGCTCACGAGTACGGCAGTCTTCGGCACGCCAACAATGCGGCCGTGATCGCGCTTTACTACAGCGAGTTCATCGAGCAAAGCCCGCCGCTTGAAGGCAACGCCTGGTGGAAGAAGAACAAGCCGAACGACGTCTGGGGAGACGAGTTTCAACGCGCGGCCGTGCGTCAGGTCGACTATGCCTTGGGCGACAATCCGTACGGCCGCAGCTACCTGGTCGGATTCGGCCAGCGGCCGTTCAACCATCCGCATCACCGTGGGGCCTACGGAGCGTGGGCAGGTTTCTGGCACTTCATTCCCGGCAAGGCCGAGTATCGTGAAACCGGCCGCCACATTCTCTACGGTGCCCTGCTGGCCGGGCCGGACCACAACGACGTCTTCCTCTGCGGCGACAAACGCCGCCCCTGGCTGCCGCTGCCCGACGGCAAGAACCACGACTTCTTCTACCGTTTCCCCGATCGTAGCGAGCCCGTGCAGAAGGAAGGCTACCGGTTCGACCCGGCGGACCAACCGGTACAGGACGTGATGGATTCGAAGTTCAACGAAGTGGCACTGGACTACAACGCCGGATTCACAGCCAGTCTGGCGTGGCTGACGGCACACGGCCTCAGTGACGGCAGCGCCTTGCCGGAGGCGGAGTTCCCGCCGCCCGTCCGCCGCGACGAAAACACCGACCTGCTGACCACCGACCGCGAGTTCTTCGTGGCCGCCCGGCAGGTGGAGGCAAGGGAAGGCGAACTCACGATCGAGGCTACCCTCTTCAACCGCAGCCGCTGGCCCGCCCGAGCAACGGACCGGCTCTCCTTCCGTTACTACTTCCAACCCGATGGTAGCGATCGGACCGAGGACGTCCAGGCGACCGTCGCTGGTGCGCGGGGCGAGTCAACCTGCGCCGTGGAGGAGGACGCCGCAGGCCGCCACCACATCGAAGTGCGATTCGACGGCCAGACGCTCTTTCCCGGCGACCGCGACAAACAAACCGACCGGCGAACCGTCGTGCTACGCATCCAAGCGCCGACGTGGAACGACGCCAACGATTGGTCGCACCGAGATCTGGACACCCAGACGCGATTGTTGCCGCGAATCCCCGTCTTCGATGGCCCGACGAAGGTCGGCGGGCAGGAGCCGGAATCGCCGTGAGCCCTCAGAGGCGGGCACGGCTGACCGAAGAGGCCGCACAACCGGCAAGCTCTGCCAAATCGGCATTCCCGGACAGACCGGGAGAACGCTCTCGGATTTTCATCTTCCGACGCGTCAGGCACTCGATCCACAGGCTTTCGGCGCCCCCTTAATGTCCCCTTAGCGATGCGAAAAGACGAGGAATCACGCGGAATCAGGGGGATTGACGCGGAGTGCCGAATTGGTCATAACTCGCGATAGATTAACGCATTCCGTTGTGACTATGGAGGTTAGGCAAAATGAGACAATACAGTTGAGGGCCTAGTGGGCTTTTTAGCCCGTGGAGGTTCAAGTCCTCTTTCCCGCACTTCGCCACCAAACGACTTGACCTCCGCTCGGCGGAGGTCGCTGCGTTTCTTGGGGACGAGGGGCAACCGGCCGCACAGGTCCTGCAAGGCGTACTCCTCAGCTTGACGTCCCGGCGCGAAACCGCACAATGAGGCCTTTCGGGGCCGTACCGGGGACATTTGGGCGTCTTGCAGCAAGAATTCCTGGTTTCGCCGGTTGTGGCCGCAGGACACGTTGAGACGCTCTCCGTCAGCCTGTGGGGTATCAAGCCGTGGCCAAGTTTGCCGTGATCCTCCCCGCCGCCGGCCGCAGCAGCCGGTTCAAGGACAAAGCCTACAAGAAGCCGTTCGCCCCGCTGGCGGGCCGGGCCATCTGGCTGCACTCGGCCGAGCGGTTCCTCGGCCGAGACGACGTGGTGCAACTGATCCTGGTGATCGCGCAGGAGGACCGGCCGGACTTCAACTTCAAGTTCTCCGCCAACGTCGCCATCCTGGGGATCGAGGTGGTCGACGGGGGGGCCGAGCGGGCCGATTCGGTCAGCGCCGCCCTGGCTCGGGTCAAGCCCGAGGCCGACTTCATCTGCGTCCACGATGCCGCCCGGCCCTGCCTGGCCAACGCCTGGATCGACCAGATTTTCCAGGCCGCCGAAAAGACCGGGGCGGCCATCTTTGCCGTCCCGGTGGCCGGCACACTCAAGCAGGCGGGCGCCGACCTGAAGATCGAACAAACCGTCGACCGCAAGAGACTCTGGGAGGCCCAGACCCCGCAGGTCTTCCGCCGCGAGCTGCTGCTCGAGGCCGATGCCAAGCGAGAAGGCTTCCCGGCCACCGACGAGGCCCAACTCCTCGAGCGGATCGGACACCCGGTGAGCATCCTCCGCGGCTCGCCGATCAACATCAAGATCACCACCAA
>CAZUAM010000722.1:0-3394 GCA_964618095.1 uncultured Planctomycetaceae bacterium
GCTTCCTGGCCACAACCCCAGAAGGCACATACCATCAAGGCGAGAAATGAGAGTGAAATATGGCGTCTCAACGCAGGGCTCCTTTGCGGCAGATGATAGGCCAACACACCCCAGCCTAACAACCGGCGGTCAAGCGGTCAATTGTCATGTTTTCCGAACGTAAAGCCGCGGCCGTCGGTCGCGCCCGCTTTGTGAACCGACCTTCTTTCTGGAAACGTTCCCCATCTGTGGCGATTACACCCGCGCGACCAACGGTCGCGGCTGTGTGGCGATCCGCGCGGCGCGATTCTCCCGTAGAGCACCCCCCCTTGGAAGTCGGTCGTAAGTCGGCTATACAGGTCGTCGGCAGTGACGTTTTCTCCGCGACTCTCCGACCATGGACTTGAACCTCAGGGACAAAGTAGCGCTGGTGACCGGCGGCTCGCGGGGCCTGGGTCGGGCAATCTGCCTCGGACTGGCCGCCGAGGGGGGTAAGCTGGCGATCAATTACCGAAGCAACCAGGTGAGGGCGACCGAACTGGCCGAGCAGATCAAGACCGAGTATGCCGTCGATGCCCTGCCGGTCCCCGGCGACGTCGCCAAGGAAACCGACGTCGAGCAGATTTTCGATCGCACGGAAAAAGCCCTCGGGCCGCTCGACATCCTGGTCAACAATGCGGGCATCTGGCCGACGGCCTACGTCAAAGACATGACCCGGCAGCAGTGGGACACAACCCAGCAGATCAATCTGACCGGGCCGTTTCTCTGCTGCCGCGAGGCCGTGCGGCGCTGGCTCCCTGCCGGCCGGACCGGGAGGATCGTCAACGTCAGCTCCCAGGCCGCCTTCCACGGCTCGACCAGCGGACATGCCCACTATGCGGCCTCCAAGGCCGGGCTGGTCTCGTTTACCGTCTCGCTGGCCCGCGAGGTGGCAACGCACGGCATCCACGTCAACGCCGTGGCCCCGGGCATGATGGACACCGAGATGGCCCGCCAGGCACTGGAATGGGACCAGCAGAGATACATCGACCGAATCCCCTTGCGGCGCATCGCCGATCCGGCGGAAGTGGCCAACGTGGTCACCTTCCTGGCCTCCGATCGCGCGAGCTACGTCACCGGCGCCACGGTGGACGTGACCGGCGGGATGCTGATGAGGTGAAGCGGAAAGTGGTCAGTTGTCAGTTGTCAGTTGTCAGTGGGCGGTGAACCATGTTTAATTGGTTCCTGTTACTTCAAACGCCCCCGGGCTGCGACCCGTGGGGGCCGAAGTGACAGAACCCCCCGAGTTGAGCGAAACAAAACCACCGAAACGATGCTCTGATGCTCACCACCCTGAAAGAAGTGCTCACCCACGCCAGGGCCAACCAATACGCGGTACCGGCGTTCGACTGCATGGAAGACGTGATGGTTCGGGCCATCCTGGAAACGGCTGAAGCCCACCGGGCGCCCGTCATCATGATGTGCCTCAGCCCGGACCTGGAAGGCAACGGTTGGATCTACCTGTCGGGACTGATCAAGGCCGCAGCGGACCACCACCAGATCCCGGTAGTCCTGCATCTAGACCACGCCGACAACCTGGAACTGATCCGCAACGGGGTGGACCACGGTTTCTCGTCGGTGATGATCGACGGCTCCAGTCTGCCGTTCCAGGAGAACGTCAGCCTGACCAGGGCGGCCGTCCAGATCGCCGGTCCGCACGGTATCAGCGTCGAGGGCGAGCTGGGGCACGTGGGCGGAATGGACCTGGAGGCCACCCGCCGCCGCCGGTCGGTGCTGACCGAGGCCGACGAGGTGGCCCGGTTCGTCGAGCAGACCGGAGTGGACGCCCTGGCGGTCTCGATCGGCACCGCCCACGGCGTCTACGAGTCGCTGCCGGAGCTGAACATCGAGCGGCTCGAGGAGCTCAACGCCGCCAGCCCGGTCCCCTTGGTGCTGCACGGCGGGTCGGGAACGCCGCAGGAGCAGATCCGCCGGGCGGTCCGCCACGGTATCTGCAAGCTGAACATCTACGCCGACGAGCGGTTGGCGATGGCCCGGGGGCTGGAAAGGGCCTCCAAGTCGCAGCACCGCCCCGATCCGCTCCCCCAGGAGATCTTCGGCCCGATCAAGCAGGAATTGGCCGGCGTGGTGGCCGAGAAGATCGAGCTGTTGTCGGCGAACAACCGCGCCGGGCAGCACGGCCCCCAACACGGGAGGGCCGGCGGATGAAGCTACTGGCCATCAGTGATACGTACATCCCGCAGGAGTTTATGCAACAGGGGTTTGCCGGGCTACAGGAGTTGGGGATCGAGGTGGAAGTCCGCCGCTGGGAGCATCCCAGGCTGATCGACCTCCAAGAGGCCAACTTGGCCATCGAGCAGGGCGGCCCGGAAGCAGTCACCCTGCCGCCGGAGGTGACCGACAACCTGGCCGATTTTGACATCGTGTCCGTCCAGTTTACGCCCATCGGCCGCAGCTTCATCGAAGCAGCCGAGAGTCTCAACGTGATCGCCGTCCTGCGGGGCGGGACGGAAAACATCGACGTCGAGTTCGCCACCCGCCGCGGAATTTGCGTGCTGAACACCCCGGGCCGAAACGCCCGTGCAGTGGCCGAATGTACCCTGGGCATGATCCTGGCGGAGATTCGCAACATCGCCCGCGCCCACGGATGCCTCAAGAACCGCCAGTGGCGGCGGTCGTTCCCCAACAGCGACGCAATCCCGGAGCTTTGCGAGAAGACGGTCGGGCTGGTAGGCTACGGGGCGGTGGGACGGCTGGTGGCCGGCTACCTGCGGGCCTTCGGGAGCCGGATCATCGCCTGCGATCCGCATTGCAGCGGCGATCCGGCGCCGGCGGAGCTGGTCGATCTGGAGACACTGATGCGAGAGTCCGACGTGGTCTCCATCCATGCCCGGCTGACCGGAGACACCCACCACTTGATCGGCCGGCGGGAGCTGACCTGGATGAAGCCCGGCGCCATCCTGGTCAACACCGCCCGCAGCGGCCTGGTGGACGAGGAGGCATTGGTGCAGGCGTTGTCGGAGCGGCGAATCATGGGAGCGGCCCTGGACGTGTTCGATACGGAGCCCCTGCCGCCGGACCATCCGCTGGTGCGGCTCGACAACGTGACCATCACCCCCCACCTGGCCGGCAGCACCATCGACGCCTTCCGCAACAGCCCCAAGCTGATGGCCGAACACCTGAGGAGAATGCTCCGGGGCGAACGCCCGCTGCCGATTGTCAACGGCGTGGAGCCTCGGCTGAAGCTCTAAGAGTCGTTTAGCGGCCGCCGGCACGGCGGCCTTGAGGAGAGCTCACTACTGCAAATTGAAAAATGATAATTGCAGATTGCAAATTGAGGGCTGACAACTGACAACTGAAAGCTGACCTCACCCCAACCCATTGGAGAAACCCCAATATGAAAACCGTACTGATT
>CAZUAM010000723.1:0-3374 GCA_964618095.1 uncultured Planctomycetaceae bacterium
AGCGCCTTGAAGCGGCTCGGCGGCGACCCGACCAGGATCAATCCCTCCATCCCCGTCGACCTGGTCGTCGACCACTCGGTCCAGGTCGATTACTTCGGCTCGGCCGGTGCCCTGCACCGCAACACGGAACTGGAACTGCGGCGGAACCGCGAGCGGTACGAGCTGCTCCGCTGGGCACAGCAGGCGTTCGACAACCTCCGCGTGGTGCCGCCGGCGGTGGGAATCATCCACCAGGTCAACCTCGAGCTGCTGGCCAAGGGGGTCTTTCTCCGCGAGGACGAGGCCGGGCCGGTCGCCATGCCCGATACCGTGCTCGGCACCGACAGCCACACCACCATGATCAACGGACTGGGCGTGCTGGGCTGGGGCGTGGGCGGGATCGAGGCCGAGGCCGTCATGCTCGGACAACCCCTCTACATGCTCGTGCCCGAGGTGATCGGCCTCCAAATGACCGGCCGGCTCCACCCCGGTGCCACCGCCACCGACCTGGTGCTCACCGTCACCGAAATCCTCCGCGCCCAAGACGTGGTGGGCAAGTTCGTCGAGTACTTCGGGCCCGGTGTCGCAAACATGCAACTGGCCGACCGGGCGGTGATCGCCAATATGGCGCCCGAGTACGGCGCGACCATGGGCTTCTTCCCCACCGATGAGCAAACCCTGGCCTACCTCCGCCAGACCGGGCGGACCGATCAGGAAGTGGAGCTGGTCGAACGTTACACCAAGGAACAACAACTCTTCTGCCGTGCCGTCGAAGGCGCCTCCCACGACGTCCCGGTGCCGAACTACAGCAAGGTGATCTCGCTCGATCTCGGCAGCGTCGAGCCCAGCCTGGCCGGCCCCAAGCGGCCCCAGGATCGCGTGCCGCTCGGGGCGATGAAGCAATCCTTCCGCCGGGCGCTGCGTGCCCCGCTTGCCCAACGCGGTTTTGCACTTTCCGGCAACGAAGTCGAGAAAACGGCCCGGATCGTCGCCGACGGACGCCCAGCCACCGTCGGACATGGCGCCGTAGTGATCGCCGCCATCACCAGTTGCACCAACACCAGCAACCCCAGCGTGATGCTGGCCGCCGGACTGCTGGCAAAAAAGGCAGTCGAGCGGGGCCTCTCCGTTCCCCCGCACGTGAAGACCAGCCTTGCCCCCGGCTCCCGCGTGGTCACCGACTACCTGGAACAGGCCGGGCTGTGCGGCCCGCTCGAAGAGCTGGGATTCCACACCGTCGGCTACGGCTGCACAACCTGCATCGGCAACAGCGGTCCGCTGCCGGAGCCGGTGGCCCGGGCGGTGGGCGAAGGAGACCTGGTGGCGGCGGCGGTACTGAGCGGCAACCGCAACTTCGAGGGACGCATCCACTCGCTGGTCAAGGCCAACTACCTGGCCAGCCCGCCGCTGGTCGTGGCCTACGCCCTGGCCGGCACGATCGACGCCGACCTGACGGCCGAGCCGCTGGGTACGGGGACCGACGGCCGGCCCGTCTATCTGAAGGACCTCTGGCCCAGCCCGAAAGAGATAAGTGCAGCCGTCCACCGGGCGGTCCGGCCGGAGATGTTCCGTGCCCGCTACCAGAACGTCTTCGAGTCGAACTCCGCGTGGAACCAGCTTCCCGTCAGCCCCGGCGAGCTGTTCCCCTGGGATGAAACCAGCACGTACATCCGGGAACCCCCGTTCCTGCTCGAGCTGAGCCCGGAACCGGAGCCGATCGAGCCGATTCGCGGCGCCCGGGTACTGGTGGCCTTGGGCGATTCCGTCACGACCGATCACATTTCGCCGGCCGGGGCGATCCCGGCCGACGGCCCGGCCGGAGAGTACCTGCAAGCGCGCGGCGTAAGGCCGGTCGACTTCAATACCTACGGGTCGCGGCGAGGGAACGATCGGGTGATGATCCGGGGCACGTTTGCCAACATCCGCATCCGCAACCTGCTGGCCCCGGGGACCGAAGGCGGTCTGACCCGCCACCTGCCCGACGGTCGGCAGATGACCGTCTACCAAGCGGCCATGAAGTACCAAGTGGAAGGTGTGCCGCTGGTCGTTCTGGCCGGCACGCAGTACGGCACCGGCAGCAGCCGCGACTGGGCCGCCAAGGGGACCCGACTGTTGGGCGTCCGCGCCGTGATCGCCTCCAGCTTCGAGCGGATCCACCGCAGCAACCTGGTCGGCATGGGTGTGCTGCCGCTGGAGCTGCCGCAACGCCGGTCGTGGCAATCGCTGGGCCTGTCCGGCGAAGAGACGTTCGACGTTCCCGGGCTCGGCGACGGGATTCAACCCGGCTGCGAACTGACGGTTCGCGCAACCGCCCCGGACGCGACCGTCAAGGAGCTTCCGGCAAAAGTCCGCATCGACACACCCGTCGAACTCGAATACTACCGCCACGGCGGTATCCTCCCAACGGTCGTGCGGAAGCTGGCGGCCGGTCAGTAGGAGGTTGCGGCGCGATGGCCTGGAAGGTCGGGCTGTGGGCTTTGTGGGCCGCCGAAATGCGGTTTCGGGGGGCCAGGCTCAGCGGGATGGATACGCCGTTCACCCAGTAAGCACTGGCAGCGCTGTTGGCTGTCCACCACCGCGACGGCCACGGTCGTCCGCTTCAGCGCCGCGATGATCTCGGCTGCTGCCGGCCCCTGTAGCGCACCGGGGAGAATCTCGTAAACCGCGGCGGCCGGGAAACCCGGTTCGATCTCCTCACGCAGACACATCAGCCCCGAACGGTCGGGACGCCACGCCTCGGCCCAACTCCGGTCGCGCAGCCATACACAGCAGAAATCGACGCAGAGTTTGGGACGGTCGGGGTAGATAGCGCACCCGGTAGCACACACGTGAGGACAGGCCGTGCCGGCCGGTTTGGGACGCAGGCCAACCGCCCCGGCTGAAATCGGCAGGTGAATGCAACAGGCCGAGCATGGCCTGCATACACGCCTGCCGTTGGGTGTCAACACGCCAAACGCCGCCATGGAGTCGCTCGACGGGTTTCGTCGGTTCTAACGGGTGTGAGCAACAGGGTAAGAACGAACGTGGTATCGGAAGGTGTGAAGTTGCAGCTTGACGGGATCGTATTAAAAAAAACCACTTCGGAGTTTATCAGGGCCCTGTAAGTGGAGGGACCACGCACCGAGTGGACCACCGTCACCCACGGTCCTGCCCGCCCATTGCCCCATATGACCCCTGAAGAATCGACCTAACAACCGTCACCTCAACAACTTGCGTTTTCGAGACGATCCCCCGCTTCACGACCTTCTCCAACGCCGTGACAGGATTTCGTGATTCCGGGAATTCCGCAATGTTTAGCCCCGGTGGCCACGCCGGGACTTGCCGCCGTGTAGCCGCGGCGGCTAAACCGAAGTTCCGGAAGAGAATCGCATCTAAGTAATTGAGAACAAACGACT
>CAZUAM010000724.1:0-3367 GCA_964618095.1 uncultured Planctomycetaceae bacterium
ACCGCCGCCATCGGCAGCAAGAGCACTCCCTCGCGGGTCCCCACTTCAACATGGGCCAAGACCGTCATCTCCGCTCGCAACAGCCGCCGTTGTTCGACTGCCACCTCGACCACGGCCAGGTAGTACACCACGTTCTCCTGCAACATCGGTTCCGGCAATAGCAGAACCACCCGTCCTTTCATGATTTCCTCAGGATAAGACTCGACTCGGAACTTGACGGTTTGCCCAACCTGAATTCGGCCAAAGTCCGACTCATCAACGTACAAATGCACCTGGAGTTGGCTGGGGTCAAGCAACGTCAGCACCGGGACCGTCGGCTGGCCACTGGTCAGCTCCCCTTGGCGCTGGTGGACCGCAAATACCTGCCCATTCATCGGGGAGCGCAGCGTGCTCCAGCGGATCTGCACTTCCATACTCTGGATCGCGGCCTTGGCCTGTTCTACCTCGGCCTCCAGCGTGGAAATGTCGGTGCGGAACTTGGCCTTGACCTGTTCCAGGCCGGCTTTGGCGTGTTCCAACTGGGCCCGGGACACCGCCAGATCGTTGCGAGCCGTCTCCCATTCCACCTCGCTGGCGGCCTTTCCAAGGATCTCACCCGCCGGGCCCGGCTTAATAAGCTTGTCGAGCCGATTGCATTGAAGCTGGGCAAACTCCACTTGGGCCTGATATTCAGTCAGCTTGGCCTCGGCCACACGGATCTCCACCGGCTGTAGCACCTTGAGGGCATTGAGCCGCTGCTGGAAAACGGCCAACTCCGACTTGAGTTGCCCCAGGGTTGCCTTGAGATCCTCGTGGTCCAACTCGGCCAACAGCGCATCGACCTGGACCCGGTCCCCTTCGACGACGTAGAGACGGCTGATCCGGCGGGCCAGATCTTTGGGGAATGGGAAACCGACGCGCACCATGCCGTTGGGCGCCGGCTTGACGATCCCGCGCGCCTTGACGTTCTGCTCGATGCGGCCCAGGACCACTCGACACGAGTTGGCTTTCGCCTCAGTTGACGATGCACTCGTGGTGAACCAGCCGCGCGCAAGCCAACCTAGCCCTGCCGCCACTGCGATCAGACACACCACAATCAAAGTGCGCACCATCCTCGTGCTCCCGCCAAGCGAATGCTTCGCAACGTCACCGCAGAGGCCCAAGGCTACACAACGCCCTCCCAAACCGGGCAGGGCCAGCCTGTCGCGCCAGCAGGCTGCATTATAACGGAACACGATTTGGGAGCCAACAAGGGGCCCCCGGCGGTCTGAACGCGGTTAGCGCCGGGCAGGCCCAGATGGCGAAGAAGGGCCGTTGTCCCCTGTCCGGCAGCACCCGATGGCCGGCTCACATGTCGCTCGGCTCGGGTGTCGGAATCTGCTCCAAGGGCAGCGTCTCGTCCGAGGTGGCGGGAACCTCTGGCCCAACAAGCTCCGCTCCACTTTCTCCCTCGTCAGCGGCACGCGGAGTGTACTCCCATCCGCCGCCGAGGGCTTTGTACAACGCGATCAGGTTCCTGAGCACGTTGCCGCGGCTGACGGCCAACTGCTCCTCCAGCAGGAACATCGATTGCTGAGCATCCAGCAGGCTCTGAAAGCTGACCTTCCCTCCAACGTATTGCTCTTCCGCAAGCTCCCTTGCCTGCTTTGCAGCGCCAACTGCCAGAGCCAGCGATTCTGCTCGCTCCTGCTCGCGAGCATAAAGGACCAGGGCATTCTCAACTTCCTCAATCGCAGACAGAACGGTGCTCTGATAGCGGATGACCGCCTGCGTCTTGCGGAAACCTCGCGCGCGAACGTTGTGCCGAATTCTCCCGAAGTTCAGGATGTTCCAGCTAAACGATGGACCGAGACCGTGGACGACGCTGTCCGGTGCGAACAAGCTGCTGACGGTCATCGCGTCTACCGAGATCATGCCCGTCAATGCAAACCGAGGGTACAAATCCGCAGCGGCAACTCCTACCAGAGCGCTCTCTGCGCCAACTTCCCATTCCGCTCGGCTGACGTCGGGTCGCCTTCGCAGCAGTTCGGCAGGCAGCCCAATGGCTACTCGACGCGGCACGGAAGGAATGGGCCGGGAATTACCTAGTTCGGCGTCAAGATTGCGCGGACTTTGGCCTTGCAGTACGCACAGCCGATTCTTCGCTCGCTGGAGATCGGCCTGAAGTGCCGGGATGACAGATTTGGTGGTCAACAGGTTCGACTTGGCTTGCTGTACGTCCAGTTCACTCACCGCTCCGGCCTCAAAGCGTCTGACCGTCAATTGATGGGTCTTCTCTTGGACCTCCAGGTTCTGCCGGGCAATCTCGATGCGGTTCTGGAGAGTTCGTACGTCGATGTAGTTTGCCGCAACTTCTGCAAGAAGTGTTACCAGCAGGCCGTTGCGATCATTTGCAGCAATGCAGACTTCCGCGTCGGCCGCCTCGAGGGATCTGCGGACCCGGCCAAATATGTCAAGCTCCCATGCTGCGTCGAAGCCCGTGGAGAACAGATCAAACGCGCCGGCAGGATTCCTGTCTGGAACCGCGTTGCTGCTCCTCCTACTGCGTGAATAGGACCCCCAAGCATCCACAACTGGGAATAGCTCTCCGCTGACGACACGTCGTTTTGCCCTGGCTTCCAGAATCCGATAGTAGGCTTCCCGCAAACCCAGGTTGCCTTCCACACTACGCGCGACGAGATCCTCCAGGACAGGATCGCCGAACAGCCTCCACCATTGGGCCTGGTCACCTGGAGCCGGAGAAAGCCCGCGTTCTGCCGGCTGGTTCCACTCTTGCGGTACGGGAGCGCTGGGGCGGCGGTAGTCAGGACCGACGATGCAACCGCTCAGCGCGCAAAGGATGACAGCGGAAACCAGTGGCCGAGAAAACTGAGCGAGCCGACCGTTGCTATGGCATTGGGCGACCAACAGCAGGTGCCTTTTCTCTCGCGGAGAGCACCTGGGCAGTTGTGCGCTGAATGGGAACTGTATCCACCAACGCTCCCGCGCGCAGAACCTCTCCATGATCCCAGGGCGACGTCTCTACCGTCTATTCGGACCCGCGACCGTTAGACTTTGCCGAATCCGCAAAGATTCCGCAATCACTCAAGTCATCCACAACCTCCAGCTCGCCTAAGCTGCGCATACTATCCGTAACTGACGTCCAAGGACACGATACTCAACCGCTGTTCGCGGAAGCTCCAGTTGCACTCCGGGAACCAGCACTCCGCATTCCGGGGACACCACAGTCAATTCTTGCTTGATTTCCGTTTTGGGCCGGGCTCTTCGCGTTGGAGGACGCGGCCTGGCTTTCTCTCCGGCTTCTTGCAGAGGCCGTCCTTTTTTGAAGTAGTCCCGCTAACCCGGATTATTCATAAACCGAGGATTGCTGGGGCATGAGCGGCGGGGA
>CAZUAM010000725.1:0-752 GCA_964618095.1 uncultured Planctomycetaceae bacterium
CGGCAGACAATTGTCTGATCAGGAGATTGGTGTTGACGTTGTCTTCCACGTCGAGCTCGGGGATGGGCGTGGTGTTCGCATCGACCTTCGCTTTCTCCTGGGCCTTGAGTTCGCCCAGCGCGCGTTGCAGCAGCACCCGGACCTGAGAACGCTGCCCTTGAATATTGCCGAATGTCCGCATGGCAATTTGTTGCTTCAGCCTGAGGGCCTCGAGGTCCGACGGTCCCTCCACCTCGGATAACCTCTGGAGTTCCAGCATCTTGGCCTTCACCTCCTCGCGTTTTTTCAGGTAGAGGTTATCGAGCTCGATTTTGCGATCATTTCGATCGTCTACTTCGACTAGGACGACCTCATCCTCGTATGCTCTGGCCACTGCATTGACCAGTCTCGCGACCTCTTCTCCGCGTTTCCCGTCGTTGGCGGTCAGACTGATCTCCATGAGCTGTGCGTCCCCTGGAAAGTCCACCCGGAGCTCATCTTGAAGCCACTTGATCGGGTATTGCTCCCGCCGCACGATGGTCAGGCTGGCCACCTCGGGCTCCCGCAGCGCGGTGGTGAGCACGGCAGGTCTCTTGACGAGTTGGGCTTGCGTGTCCTTGTAGATATCAAAGGCGCTTTGGACGAATCCTTGGGACTGCGTTGCTGCGGTTTTGAACACCTTTATCGGTTCGCTCGTGGCGATCCGGAAGTACGTACTGGCAGTGTACCGGGCTCCATAACCGAAGTACACGGCCGCCGCCGCCAAGGCCTAT
>CAZUAM010000725.1:762-2641 GCA_964618095.1 uncultured Planctomycetaceae bacterium
GAGGCCGGTTGCCAGCACCCAGTGACGCCGCAGCCCATGCAGGTACACCAAGGGCGAGATCCGCGGTGTCCGAGACTCGGGCAGCGCGTCCAGTTCCGAGACGCTGGCCCATCCCGCTTCCTGGAGTCCCAACAGCGCAGAGCGACGCACCGGCACGGGGGGCGTACCTGGGGCATCGTCCGGCAAGGGAGTGTTTTCGTTCGTCGACATGTTTCTCTTCTCCGATTCTAAAGGTTAGGCGCCAACAGCCAAGTTTGCTTCTATGGGTTGGTCGTTGAATGCGACTTCGCAGCGCTTGAGTCGCTCGCAAAAGAGCCGCCCAGCGCAAGCGGCCCCTCCGGGACACTGTCAACGATCAGGTTCTCCAGCAGCTTCCAGAGGCCCAACAGCAGCACCAGTGCCAGGGGCATCATCAACCACCCGGCCGCGTCGTGGAAGAACCATTTCGCGGCTTTCTCGCTTACGTGCTCCGGCCATCTCCGGGCCGCTTCGTAGAGGATGGCCGTCACGGTAATTCGACACACGTTGGAGAACACCGCGATCGGCACGGCACTGGCAACGACTACGGCCTTTTTCCACAGAGGGCATCGCAACAAGAAGGCGGCGCCCACGCAAATCGCAAAGAAAAGCATCAACATGCGAATTCCACTACAGGCCTCCGCAACGCCGAGCTCGGTGGCGGGCAGTTGGAGGACGTGTCCCTCGGGACCTCCGATGACGGCGGGGATGCCCAGTGTTTGAATCACGTAAGCGCTGGCCTTGGTCGCAATGGTCTGCAACTGAAAGCTCAGCCGGCCCTGCACGGCCCCCGGAAGCGGCACCATGAAGATCAGGAACACGATCGAAGGCCAGGCCCACCGCAGGGCCCGCCAGCCTCCCAGGAAAACCGCCACCCCGGCCACAAATAGAATGATCGACCATTCGTCGGTTCTCTTCATGTCCAGGCCAGCCGAGATCAACCGCATCAGGGCCCAGAAGGCGAAAAACGCCATCGCCCACCAGCTTCCACGTTTGGGCAGAGGGTCGATCATCTCGCGCCGGACCCACAACAGCACGATCGCAAATACCGGCACGAAGAACCCGTGACCGTAATCCGGCCGACACCACCATTCGACAAGCCGGACGATTACTTCGCTGTACGACCAGAAAAAGATCCCGATCAGCACCAGCCAGCCGATCAGGACCGAGGGTCGTGGCAGGCTACTCTTCAAGTCCGTAAACGTGAGTTTGTTCATGTCCTTGGCTTCAATCGGTCCTCAAACCGCGGCCGCGGCCCGCCCTGTCATGTTCTCGTGGAATAGCCGGTACCCATTCGGGGTTTACAGGCTGTGTCCCGGAGGTCACAATCCTCGAGCCTTTGTTGGGCATCCGCAGCTCAGGTCCGGCGTGCGGCGCCGGGTTGGCTGTGGTGTGGAGCGGATCACTCACGGCTTGTGACGATTTGCCGTTGATCTCTCACCAGGTTGTTGCGTCCGCCTCGCAGGATCAACAACGCACCAGAAAAAGAAAGGTCAATGGTGCGAACCGGCCATCAGCGACCGAGCTGAGTTGATCCTGAAGACGATGAGGATAAGCATGTTGTGGACGAGCAGCCGCGCCCCGTGCCTTTATTTTGATTACACGCCACCGAAAAGTCAAGGGGCCGGCCCGCAGCTTCGTCCCGGACCCCGAAGCCCTCCGGGCGCCAATTGTGGAATGGTGACGGCCAGATTCGCCGGGCAGCGGCCGGTTGCCCGGCGCACACTCCGTCCTCGTGGGTTGCGCAACGAGCGTTGCTTCCCAAAAACCTCCTTCGGCATCCGTGACCCAAATCCGACGTTCATCACAGGTTCGCTTCCCTCCCTGGAAGCGTGAGATCAGGATTCCACCCAGGTAACTT
>CAZUAM010000725.1:2651-3363 GCA_964618095.1 uncultured Planctomycetaceae bacterium
ACTTGGTGAATCGCACCAGGCCGCGGCTGACCGGCGGGCACCCCTGTTCTGGCCCCGTCCCTGCGGTCGCCTTGCCCGCCCCAAGGGGGTTCACAGTTGCTTTGATGAAATGCCTTGGAAGCCCCGAGGAGGCAAAACCCGCTATGGCAGAACCCGATGTGGCCTCCGCAGTCGTAAGGATCGGGCCTCTTTCGGCGTATGGGCCGATTTCCCCTCGACCAACAGTCACAGGCACTTCTGCCTTCCGGGCCCGGCACACCGATAAAGCAACGGCTTCAGGGGGGGGCTCTTGCCAGCGCCCTACGACCTTCACTGCCGCGGACAGATATTCGTCCCTCAACCGTCCAGCTTGATCGAACGCCACCAAAAAGTCAAGTGTCCGACTGCGAGTTCCGTGGGGCAGATCGGGCAAATTGCGGCTAAGAACTCCCGACGCAGCTTCCCAAGACGCAGGTAGTCCCTTGTCTTGTCGGTTTTAGGGGACGCTCCGGCAAAGGCCACTTGGATTATGGGGCGCCAACAGGGCCGAAATGACGGGTGCCAGCGGGCAGCTTGGCTGCCGCCGCTGGATTCCGTCACCGCTCAGTGGCGGACAGGCCGCCAATGGCACCCACCTGTCAAGCCAGCTCGTAGGACAGCTAGCCCGGATTATTCATGGGACCATCGTCGGGTAGGTATTCGCGTGCCACGGCTGTGTCAGCCGTGCTCCAGA
>CAZUAM010000726.1:0-3357 GCA_964618095.1 uncultured Planctomycetaceae bacterium
GGAGCGAGTGGTAGAGAAAGAAGGGCCGCCGGGGGGATTTTTGCACGTGATCGGCGATCCACTTCGCCGACCTTTCGGCCAGGATCAGATCGACGGCCTGGAAATCAAAACCGGGTACCCTCAGCCCCGCCCGGTTCCATCTCAGCCCCCCGCGAAACCCGGGGAACTTCTCGCTCGGCGTGCCCACCGTCCGATCGTTCTCGATAAACGCGTAGAGCCAGTCGGTGGTGGGGCAGGCGGCGCAGCCGAAGAAGTAGTCGAACCCTAGTTGCACGGGGCCGTTGTTGATGGGCACGGAGAAATCGATCAGGCTTCCGTCGCGGATCCGCTCCCGCTCGGAGACCCCGGACCCGTCTCGCTTGGTGAAGGTCATGCCCAGGTGCCACTTTCCGATGCAGGCCGTGGCGTAGCCGTGCCCCTTGAGCAGGCCGGCGACGGTCATCCGCCCGGGCTCGATCAGCGGGGCGTCGAAGCCCATCAGGACGTTCGACTTCAGCCGCGTCCGCCAGCAGTAGCGCCCGGTGAGGACGCCGTACCTGGTCGGGGTGCAAACGCCCGACGGGGTGTGCGCGTCGGTCAGGCGGATGCCTTGGGCGGCCAGGCGATCGATGTTCGGCGTAGGGATTTTGGACTTCGGGTTGTAGCAGCGGACGTCGCCGTAGCCCAAGTCGTCGGCCAGCAGAAACACGATGTTGGGCGGGCGACCGTCCGCAGCGGCGTCTGCCCCGCTGCCGAGCCCGGGCATGGCCAGAAGGGCCAGGGCAACAAACATCAGTTGTGCGGTGCCGCAAGAGGTAGAAGATTTCATTACCTGTGCTCCCTGAGTGGTGTGGAGGTGTCCGGCGTCATTTTTTCCACGCAGACGCCGCCGGACGTCACTGCCGAACTGAGGTTGTTTTTACTACAGCGCGATGTTTCGGGGGATTCTTGCGAGGATCGAAGTCAGCGGCGATCGGTTCTCTTCAGCAGCGCCCGCAGGTCGCGGCGGGGGTTCTCCCGGGCCTTCCGGACGGCGGTCTCGACCAGTTGCCCGACGGCCTGATAGTGCGGGTCGTTCTGGTCGTTGTAGACCGGCCGGCCGCACCTCTGCGTACCGCCGGCCGACTTCGCCAAGGGGGCCGTGAGGAAGAGGCTCCGCCCGGGTTCGAGGAGGTTGATCCACTCGGTGCGGGAGATTTCTTCCGGCTTGTGGCACGAGCCGCATGGTCTGGCATGCGCGGCGGTAAGTTGTTTGGCCAGTTGCTGATCGTCCGGCAGGTCGTAGGGCGGTCTTTCGGGCCGCTTGTTGGCGAAGGCGTCGTGGTAGGGAGCGTTGGCGTCGATCCAGGCGAGCAGCCGGTACCACTGTTCCCGGCTGAGCCTGGCCCGCTTGCTGCAAGCCCCGTCGCGCAAGACCTGCACCAGCCTGCTGCGGTGGGAGCCGAAGGCCAGCGGCTGGGTGACGGCGGCGTCGCCGTTCACCGGCGACCAGGCCACCAGGCGGTTGTTGATGATCGTGTCGAACGCCCGGTTGAAGCCGTAATCGACCACGTTGCCGCCGGGGGTCAGGCCGCCACAGAAATCCAGCCCCGCGGCGGGCTTCAGTCCGCCGTGGCATCCTGCGCAGTGCTTGTCGAGGATCGGCTGGACCTCGCGGAGGAAGCTGATTGGCCGGGTGCCCCAGGGGGGCGGCGTGGGGTCGACCGGGGCCCCCAGCAGTGCCAGCGGGAACTTGCCGTCGATCGGCGCGTTTTCGCGGGTCTCGTGGCAGCCCACGCAGCCGCGGCGCTCGCCCGGCTGGAAGCTGATGAACGAGCGCATCCGCCGCAGCTCCATGTGGTTCTCGTCGAGGAGTTGGAAGTAGACGGCCGTATCGACGGGCACACGGAACTGCGCGCTGCCGTCGTCCTTCAAGGGCACCTCGCCCAGGATGCGGACGGGCGTCCAGTTGTTGGGGTGGGCCTTTTCCGTGTAACGCTGCCCGCCGCGGATGTTGTCGTACGGCCAGGGCAGCCGGGCGGCGATCCGGAGGTACCGGGCCCGCTTCGGCTCGATCCCCTCGCAGCCGTAGGTGGCGTCGGAGAGCGTGCAGACGGCGTGGTCCTTGTCGGGGTCGGTCAGGTCGGGCAGGATCGGCGGCTTCGGCCGCGGCCTAAGCGGAATCGGGCTGAAGCACGAGATCTTGGGGTCGCGGTAGATCAGCTCCTTGGTGCCGAAGACGTCGATCAGATAGACGGCGTAGCCGGTGGCGTCGGTCTGCTCGTTGGAATACGTGTAGGAGGCCAGGAAGTACTTTTCCGAGAGCGGCCAGGGGGTCATGTAGAGGCCGCCGTTGTCGCGGACGCCACCTCGATCGACGGCCGTGCCCGACATGCCGCCCTCCGGCGGTCTGACGCCCGGGGTGACGATCCGGATCGAACGCGAGGTGTTCATGCCGTGGCTGGGCGTGACGACCACCACCGGCCCGGCCGCCAAAGTGTGATGCCCGGTGGCAATGCAAACCAGCCTGCTGTTGGCGGTGCCGGGGATGGACCGCATCTCTTCCAGGGCCCACGGCTCGTTGAGGTGCTGCTTGAACAGGGCGTCGGCGCCGGTGCCGTCGGGCCGCACGAACCAGATCGACTGGAGGTGGGCCCAGCCGCGTTCCTGGTATTCCCAGCGGGTGTAGCCGACGGTGCCGTCGTCGAGGCAGTGCGGCAGGTAGTCGCCGTCCTTGGTGACGCTGAGGCGTCGGATGTTGCTGCCATCGGGCTTCATCACGTAGATGTTGCACGAGGTCTCGTCCTTGTCCCACTCATTGCACTGCAACGAGCAGCCGCAGCGCTCGGAAACGAAGGCAATCTGCCCGCTGGGGAGATAGGTCGGATCGAGGTCGCTCCAGTCGCGGTGGTCGGTCAGTTGGCGGAGGTTTTTGCCGTCGATGCCGATTTCGAAGAGGTGGATCGGCTCCTCCTGGCGGCGGAGATGGAAGTTGTTTTGCCGGCCGCGGTTGGCCGGGCCCGCCGGGGTCTTCGCCTTGGCGTAACCGAAGACCACGCGGTTGGCGTCGAACCAGAGGTCCATGCCGTGGACGTGGCCGGGCCCGAGCCGGCCGTCGATCACCTTGCGGACCTGCGGCCGGCCGTCGGGGCCGGCCAGCGTCAGCACGCAGATGTCCCCGCCGGGCTTCGAGACCCAGGGCATGTGATTCAGACACACGTCGGGATAGGTGTCCTGGGTGAACCGCTTGACCAGCACCAGCTTGTCGAACTCCAGAAGCGGATTGGAGAAGGCCAGCCGACGGACGGCCCACCGGGCCTTCAAGTAGAGCTCCCGCCGGGCCGGGGCTGGGCTGAGGAAAAACTCTAAGTCGGTGCAGGTTGTATTGTTGCGCGTTTG
>CAZUAM010000727.1:0-3346 GCA_964618095.1 uncultured Planctomycetaceae bacterium
CAGGTGGAAAGGGAGCACGGCTGGAGCCGTTGACCCGGGATCGGGCGAAGCCGGCGGTTCCCTTCGGCGGTGCCTACCGGATCATCGACTTCACCCTGTCGAACTGCCTGAACAGCGGCCTGCGGAAGATGCTGTTGCTGACCCAGTACAAGGCGATGAGCCTGGACCGGCACATCAACCTGGGTTGGCGAGGATACTTGTGCCGCGAGCTGGGTGAATTCATCGACGTGGTGCCGCCGCAGCAACGGATCGACGAGCACTGGTACCAGGGCACCGCCGACGCGATCTATCAGAACATCTACACCATCGAGAAAGAGCGCCCCAACTACGTGATGGTCCTGGCCGGCGATCACATCTACAAGATGGATTACATGAAGCTGATCGAACTGCACCTGGAGAACCGGGCAGATCTGACGGTGGGGGCGTTGCGCGTCGGCGCGTCGGCGGCCCGGCAGTTCGGCGTGATGCAGGTGGACACGGACTCTCGCGTGGTGGGGTTTGAGGAGAAGCCGCAACAGCCCAAGCCGATTCCCGGCGACCCCCGGCACGCCCTGGCCTCGATGGGTATCTACATCTTTACGGCCCGGTTCCTCTTCGAGCAACTTTGTCTGGACGCCACCCGGCACGGAAGCACGCACGACTTCGGACAGGACGTGATCCCGTCGGTCATCGACACCCACCGGGTGTTTGCCTATCCCTTCTTGGACGAGAATCGCAAGCTGGACGCCTACTGGCGCGACGTGGGCACTTTGGACGCCTATTACGAGGCCAACATGGACCTGGTGTCGGTCGACCCCCAACTGAACCTCTACGACCGGCGCTGGCCGATCCGCACCTATCAGCCCGATTACCCGCCGCCGAAGTTCGTCTTCGCCGAAAAGGGTTCTTCGGCGCGTTGCGGGCAGGCCCTGGACAGTATCGTTTGTCTAGGCTCGATCCTCTCCGGCGGCCAGGCGGAGCGGTCGATCTTGGGGCTGGACACCCGGATTAACAGCTACGCCCGGGTTGAAGATTCCATCCTCTTCGATCACGTCGACGTGGGCCGGCATGCCAAGATCCGCGGCGCGATCATCGACAAGGGCGTGCAGATTCCGGCCGGAATGGAAATCGGCTACGACCACGAGCTCGACCGGAAGCGCGGCTTTGCCGTCACCGAAAAGAACGTCACGGTGATTGCCCAGACCGACGGCCTGGAACACCTGCTCGGCAAGACGACCGCCTGAAGTTGGCAGCAGTGCTTGCGGTGCGCGCAAGGAGGCGCGAGATCCAGTAGGGGGCGCCGGGCCGATTGGGGGGCGGTTGCGCAAGAAAAAGGCCCCCGGAAAGGCTGTGTCCCAGGGGGGCAAAGGACACCACACTTTTCCGGGAGCGATTGGACGCTGCACGACCGGGAGACCGGCGCGTAAGGCACCGGCCATCCCATCGGCGGGCGAGCGCACTTGGTGTATCCGAAGCGTACCGCCTACTTCCTTGCCGGCGGTTGTACGCTTCGTGGTCCGCAGGGATCCCGCAGTCACGGAATCCCCAGATGCAGACCCATCCACGTGGATAATTCCGTTGTTTTCCTCCCGGGCCGGTTCGGCTCAGCCTCAGGGGACGATCCTACCGACCCGTGAGGCGGCGAGATTAGGAGATTTGTCGTTCCGCGTCAAGAGCGGTTTTTTGGGGACGTTTTCCGCGGTTTTGGGAATTTTTTTCGGGCCCCAATGCTACAGCGCAGTGTTGGCTCGATTGTCGTTTAGCGGTCGGGCTTGCCCGAGGTTATCCGGGCCGAGCCAAACGGCACTTCCCACCCAGCGTCGGGCAAG
The DNA here is from genome assembly GCA_964618095.1 of uncultured Planctomycetaceae bacterium. Taxonomy (GTDB): domain Bacteria; phylum Planctomycetota; class Planctomycetia; order Pirellulales; family Thermoguttaceae; genus CAZUAM01. The sequence continues at coordinate 1,809 of CAZUAM010000727.1, forward strand.
CCCGACCGCTAAACGCCAGACGCAAACACCGATGGCTTTGCAACATATTGCTGACGCTTGACTTGCGTCAACTCGTTACACGAACCCTGCGCTGTAATACTAAGCAGTGATAGCAACCGGGCGCCGAGAGCGTCTGCGGCCTCGGACCAATGCCGTTCGATGGACTCTCTGGCGTTTAGCGGCCGACGGAACGTCGGCCCCTGCCACCACGCAGCTTACGCCGACGTACCGTCGGCGGCTAAACGATCTTGCGGCGAGCCGGCACTACGGGCTGCGAATGCGCTGCCGTTTCCATAACTCGGGAACCGGTCCTGCACGGCCTGGACGGTCATCTGTTCTTTGCTGAGGGCCTCCATGGCGCCGACCGCCGCTTCGGCGGCCTGGAGGGTGGTCAAGCAGGGGACGCCGTGGGAGACGGCGGCGGCGCGGATGCGGCCTTCGTCGGTCCGGGCGCCCTTGCCGCTGGGGGTGTTCATCACCAGTTGGAGGTCGCCGTCGATCATGTGGTCCAAGAGGTTGGGGTGGCCGTGCTGGATTTTCTTGACTGCTTGGACCTTTACGCCCGCTTGCTCCAGCCGTCCGGCCGTGCCCCGGGTGGCCAGCAGTTGGTAGCCCAGCTTCTCCAGGCGGCGGGCCAGCTCGACCGCCCGATCCTTGTCCCGGTCGGCCACGCTGATGAAGATCTTACCGCTGCGCGGCAGCATGGCGCCGGCGGCCAATTGGCTCTTGGCAAAGGCGATCGAGAATTGCTCGCTGACGCCCATCACCTCGCCGGTCGATTTCATCTCGGGGCCGAGCACGATATCCACCCCGGCGAACTTGACAAACGGGAAGACGGCCTCCTTGACCGAGACGTGGCTGGGCACCGGCTCGCGGTGGTAGCCCTGCTCGGCAAGCGAGACGCCCACCATGACCTTGGCCGCCGCCTTGGCCAGCGGGACTCCGGTGGCCTTGGACACAAACGGCACGGTGCGGCTCGCCCGGGGATTGACCTCCAGCACGTAGACGTCGGCCCGTCCGCCCGCCCACTTGACCGCGTACTGGACGTTCATCAGGCCCTTGACTTGCAGTTGGCGAGCCATGGCGGAGGTGGCCTGGCGGATCTCGTCGACGACGGAGTCGGAGAGGCTGTAGGGTGGGATCGCGCAGGCGGAGTCGCCCGAGTGGACGCCCGCCTCCTCGATGTGCTCCATGATCCCGGCCACGATCACCTGTTGGCCGTCGGCGACGGCGTCGACGTCCACCTCGACGGCGTCTTCCAGGAAGCGGTCGATCAGGACCGGCTGACCCTGGGCGACCAGGAAGGCCCGGGCGACGTAGCGTTCGAGTTGGCCGGGGTCGTAACAGATCTCCATCGCCCGGCCGCCCAGCACGAAACTGGGCCGGACCAGGGCGGGGAAGCCGACCTTGGCGGCCTGGGCCCGGGCCTGGTCCATGTTCCGCGCGATCCCGTTGGCCGGCTGCTTGAGGTTCAGCCGCTGGAGGAGGTTCTTGAACTTCTCGCGGTCCTCGGCGTCCTCGATGGTATCGACGCTGGT
>CAZUAM010000728.1:0-3335 GCA_964618095.1 uncultured Planctomycetaceae bacterium
TGTTCCATGCGCAGCTAGCGCTGAACGCCTCCGGGGGAGAACAGCAACTCCTCTCGCAGGTCGGTCGATGGGAGCAAGGCGTCGTCGACTATGACACGAACCCGTAACCCGACTGACGCGCGCTGATCCCTGCACCATGCCCTCACGTCTGGGTCTCCAGCTCTGCAGCGGCATCGCGCAGCGCCTCGGCGAGCGACACGCGCCTGAACCGGTCCTCGGGCTTCTCGCCCGGCCGTTCCAGTTCAGCTTGCAGAGACTGATGGTCTGGGTGGCCGTGTTCTCCTTGATCTGCGGCCTGGTGGCGTCCGGGCGGATTGCCGTAGAGAAGGCCCGCGAAGCGGCACGAGCCGCGAGGTGCCAGGGCAAGCTTAAGCAACTAGGTTACGCACTGGCGATCTACCACGACACTTACGGTTGCTTTCCGCCGGCGCACCTCTGCGACCAAAACGGAAAGCCGATGCACAGTTGGCGCGTCCTGATTCTCCCGTTCGTGGAAGAGCAGGCTTTCTACGACCAGTATGATTTTTCAGAGCCCTGGAATGGGCCAAACAACAGCCGGCTGGCGACGGCGTCACGCTTCCGTCCTGGCCTGTTTCAGTGCCCAAGCGGCGGCCTCGAAGGAACGCCGCTGGTAAACTACGTGGCCGTCGTCGGCCCCGAGACCATGTGGCCCGGAAGCGAGTGCACAAGACTTGCCGGTCCGTACAATCCAGACGTGCAGACGATCATGCTCGTCGAAATCACCAACTCCGACATCCACTGGATGGAACCGAGGGACCTCACCTTCGAGCAGGCGATGGCGGGCATCCAGCCCAAGTCCGGGTTGGGAATCTCCAGCGAGCACCCCAGCGGCATCGTCTACGTCACCGCCAACGACGAACTTCACGTCTTGCAGCTAGATATCGAACCCGACGAGTTGCGGAAGTTGCTGACGGTGGATCCGAGTGATTCGAAGATCGTCAGGGTGAAGTAAGACCAACTTCAAGGACATATTGGAGGATAATGCGATGCAGAGAACGAATGTAGCACGAGGGCGGCCCCTGGCGGCGGCCCTGGTCATGCTCCTAGGTACGTTGCGGCCGGCCATGGCTTTGGACTTCCCCGGCCCCGATCCCGGCCGGGCGGTGGCCACGATCGAAGGGGATTGGCTGTGGCTGGAGAACGAGGTGATCCGTGCGTCGTGGAAAATCGCCGAAAACACACTCTGGCCCGCCGATGTTCGCGACAAGCAGGCGGATGTGGGGGTGGCGCCAGGCAGACTGCTACGGATCACATTGGCCGACGGGCGCGTGATCTCGTCCGCCGATTTGAGGATCGTCGAGCGACCCAAAGCCCAGAGGCTGGCGGCAAGTCCTCGGGCCGTCACGGCCGCCGGGCGCCACGGCGGATGGCAAATCAGCGTGAGCCTGGCCGACCGAGATGGCAACCTCCAGGTCCAATGGCGGGCCGAGTTACGCGACCGAGCGAACTACATCCGCCAGTTCGTGACTCTCCAGGCCCGGGAAAAGCAACTGACGCTGAAGAACATCCGGCTTGTTCAACTGGGCACGAGGTCCCCTGCCAAGGCCCGGGTCGTCGGATCGGTTGCCGGCTCTCCGGTCGTCCTGGGCGACATGTTCTTCGCTTATGAACACCCAAACTCCCGAAGCGAAGTGACCGACACCATGCCTCCGGATGAGGCAGTCAACCCCTTGAAGGAGATCCGTTGTAGCCTGGATCGTGATCTGCCGCTAAAGCCCGGCCGGCCGCTTGTGCAGTCGTCCGTCGTCGGCGTTGCGCCCGAGGGGCAGATCCGCCGGGCGTACCTCTACTACATCGAGCGGGAGCGGCCGCGGCCCTACCGGCCGTTTCTGCACTACAACTCCTGGTACGACATCGCCTGGGCCGACCGCAAGATGGACGAAAAGCAGTGCCTCGGGGTGATCGAGCACTTCGGCCGCGAGCTGACCAAAAAGCGCGGCGTGGCGCTGGATTCCTTCGTCTTTGACGACGGCTGGGACGACAACCGCACGCTCTGGCGGTTTCACAAGGATTTTCCTCACGGCTTCACGCCCCTGGACGCAGCGGCCAAAAAGTACAACTCCCACGTGGGCGTCTGGCTCTCGCCCTGGGGCGGCTACGGACAGGCCAAGGCCGAACGGATGAAATACGGCCGGACTCAGGGCTTCGAGACCAACCAGAGGGGCTTTTCGCTGGCCGGGCCGAAATACTACGCCCGGTTCCGCCAGGTCTGCGCCGAGATGATCCAGCGGTACGACGTGAACTACTTCAAGTTCGACGGCGTCGGCGTGGGCAACAACCGCGGCGGGGCCGACGCCCAGGCCCTGGCCGACATCGAGGGGCTGCTGCGGCTCTGCGAGGATCTCAGGCGCCTGCGACCCGACGTCTACCTGAGCATCACCACCGGCACCTGGCCGTCGCCCTACTGGCTCTTCTGGGGCGATTCGACCTGGCGGAACGGGGCCGACTGCGGCTTCCACGGCGCCGGCTCCATGCGGCAGCGGTGGATCACCTACCGCGACACGTATACCTATCGGATGGTCGTCCGCCGCGGGCCGCTCTATCCGTTGAATTCGCTGATGGTCCAGGGCATCTGCTACGCCCGGCTCGGCACGGCCACCAAGATGGGCAGCGAGCTAAAGGACCTGGTCGACGAGATCCGGATGCTGTTCGCCTCGGGCACGCAGTTGCAGGAACTCTACGTCACGCCGCAGATGATGAGCGGGCCGATGTGGGACGCCCTGGCCGAGGCGGCGGCCTGGTCCCGGGAGAACGCCGACGTGCTGGTCGACGTCCACTGGCTGGGCGGGGACCCGGGAAACGCCGAGCCCTACGGCTACGCCTCCTGGTCGCCGCGCAAGGGCATCCTGGCACTGCGCAACCCGGGCGAAAAGCCGGCCGAGATAACGGTCGAACTCAAGACCGGCTTCGAATTGCCCGACGGCGCCTCCCAACGCTACACGCTGCAAAGTCCGTGGAGACAATCCGGCCAACACCCAAAGCTCACACTCCAGGCCGGGACCCCACACCGGTTCAAGCTGTCCCCGTTCGAGGCCTTGGTCTTGGAGGCACTGCCCGTTGAGTAATGCCGTTCACCTGGCGCGGGCGGGTCAGGGGTGGCTGTGGTGGAGCGAAGCGACCCCACAGGAATCTTGGGAGCTCACCGACCAGGCTTCGCGTCGGTGCCCATCGACTCCGGACACGCGTCGCTGAAGCGGCTCTGACCTTGCTGCTGACTGGTGTGAAACTCGCTGCCGGGGTCGCCGTTGGCTCGGGTTATGATGAAGGCCTCCTCACCAGAATTCGTGGGTGAATTCGGGCTCGGGGAGGGCTCC
>CAZUAM010000729.1:0-3321 GCA_964618095.1 uncultured Planctomycetaceae bacterium
CTTGTCATTGTTGTGACAAAAAAGTGACTCCAATGTACTGATACTTGCCCAGTAGTCTCTAGGACTTCTTGGGGTTTGAAGGATGCCCCCTTCCACGGAGCGGGTTTGACTTTTTGGCAACCAACATGGTTACTCGAAAGGGGAACGTCATGGATGATGTTATAGCGCCTTGGTGGCACCGGCAATGGCGCCAGGTGCCACTGCTGGCTTGTCCAGCAATGCTTTGGGACGCCAAGTCGGCGTTCGGGCTCACGCCCATGATCGCGCGGGAGACCGGAAATGGCCGCTAACCCGGCTTATTCACGAATGCGATTGATCTCGTCGTAAGTGCTTGTATGATAATAACTTGCCAACGTACCTCCCAAAGGCACTATGTTGTCGGCTGATACGGCAAACGCCGATGTCTGCCGCGATGGTGAATAATCCAGGCTAAGGTTGCGTTCATGGACATGCTACCACACAACGGCACTGGTGCACAAGCCAATAGTGGCAGCCAGGCGATTACCCAACCTTGCTCTCCTGCCGTTGGGCCTTGGCCAGCCAGTCGGGGTTGATCGTCACACCCCAGCCCGGTCCGTCGGGGATGGGGACGCGGCCGTCGCGGACTTCGAGCAGGGGGCGGTACAGTTCCGTGGCCCAGTCGTTCGACTCGATGGTAAACTCCACGTGGTCTCCGGCGTTGGGGATGGCCCCGAGCATGTGGAGCGTAAAGACGGTGACCATGGCCAGGTTGGCCGAGTGGGGCACGCAGGGGAGCTTCGCCCGGGCGGCCATCCTGGCCACTCGCAGCCCACGCGTCAGGCCGCCCACGTACAACAGATCAGGCTGCACAATATCCACCGCCCGCATCCGGACCATCCGCCGCCACTGGGCCAGGTCGTTGTCCTGCTCGCCGCCGGCGACGGGCATTTTCAAGGCCGCCGCCACCTTGGCGGTCCACTCCAACTCCCAGTAGGGACACGGCTCCTCGAAGTGGCAGTACTCATACTCTTCCATCAAGCGGCCGACCTCGATCGCCTTCGGCGGCGTGTAGCAACTGTTGCCGTCGGCCAGCAGGGCGACCTCGTCGCCGACGGCCTTGCGGACGGTGGGGATCAGCGCCTCGGTCCGCCCGGGCCACTCGTCCTGGTCGTGGCCGCATACCGATCCGACGCGGACCTTGAAGGCACCAAAGCCCTTCGCGTCGCGCAGCCGGGCCAGCCGCTTCCCCTCGTCCGCCGGTTTGATCTCGCGGCTCATACTGGAGCCGTAGACGGGAATCGGCCGGGGAGTGCCGCCCAGCAGGGCGCAGACGCCCTTGCCGTTGAGCTTACCGAGCAGGTCCCAGACCGCGGTGTCCACGCCCGAGAGCGCCCGACAGACGTACGACCAGGGGAACTTGTAGTTGGCCTCGATCGCGCGGTCGGAGATCGCTTCGAAGTCGGCCGGGTCGCGGCCCAGGACGTGGGGAGCGATCTTGCGGTGGAGGACCGTGGCCGAGATGTCGGCGTCATAGGTCGAGATCTGGCCCCAGCCCTCGCTTCCATCGTCCGTGCGGATGCGAACCACGCTCAGGGTCGTTTCGCGGGTGAAGGTCTCGAGGCTCTCGATCTTCAGTCCGGTCTTGCTGCGGAGTGCGGCGAGGCGGCCGTCCAGCTTGTCCCAGGACTGCGCTGCGCCCTTGCGCTCATCGCTACCTCCCGTACGGCGCGTCTCTCGAGCGGCAGTGGTGTCTTGGGGTGCCAGAAACGGGCTCGACGCCAGCCCTGATGCGGCGACGGCTTTCAGAAAACGACGACGACCGTTCTTCATTGGTTGCCCTCCGGTATTGGCGGCTTCCGTTTTGCGTTGTAACGGCCAGCCCATGGAGTCCCGTGTCGATAAGCTCCGGATGGTTGGCGCTGGTCGAGCCGGCCAGTAGAATATAGTCGCTTCGGATGGAGGATACAATGCACCAATGTACAACCGCGGTCTGCCGGCCCGGCGGTGGCGAATCGCTCGATACCGATGTACCGGCCCTGGGCAGCAGCCGTAGCGGATCGAATTCCGCCCGGGGGAAGTCGATTGATGTCCAAGTCGCATCCATAGTCTACTGGAGGCGACGACGCCTGATCAGAAAGCCGTGCGTATCGTGTTGCCGTTCTGCGATATCGCCTCTAAGGCGGCCGCACGGGATCCCGGAGGGCAAGCGTGCCATATCCCCCACAAAGAGAACCCCTATCGTTTGAAAGTCGCCAAAGAGGAGAGACCGCAAGATGAAGTCAACCGCCAAAGTACAGATGGCTATCGCGCTGGCCGCGATGCTCCTTGTTGTTGCTGAGGCCGGCGCGCAGCGGCAGATGGAGAATCTGGGCCGCGGGATGGTCGCGATCCATCAGGGCGAAGGGAAGGTCTACGTCGGGTGGCGCATGCTGGGAACCGACCCGGAGGAGATCGCCTTCAACCTCTACCGCACCACCGGCGGCGGGGATCCCGTGAAGCTGAACGATCAGCCCCTGACGCAGAGCACGAACTTTGTAGATCGCGGCGTGGACACAAGCCGGCCGAATGCCTACTTCGTTCGGCCCGTGCTCAGCGGCAAGCAACCGCAGGCAAGCGCCCCTTCTGCGCTCCAGGCAAATGCACCGGTACAACCCTACATCTCGATTCCTCTTCGGACCCCGGCGGGCTGCACCCCCAACGACGCATCGGTCGGGGATCTGGACGGTGACGGCGAGTACGAGATTGTGCTGCACCAATCCCCCAGGGGTCGTGATAACGCGCAAAGCGGGACGACCGGTGAACCCATCTTTGAAGCCTACAAGCTGGACGGGACTTTCCTCTGGAGGATCAACCTGGGACGAAACATCCGTGAAGGTGCCCACTATACCCAGTTCATGGTCTACGACCTCGACGGTGACGGCAAAGCCGAGTTCGCCTGCAAGACGGCCGACGGGACCGTCGACGGAAAGGGCAAACGAATCGGCGACGCCGATGCAGATTTCCGCAGTTCGAGGGGCTACGTCTTGGACGGGCCGGAGTTTCTCACCATCTTCGACGGCCGGACCGGTGCCGAACTTGTCACGACCGATTATCTACCACCCAGAGGCAACGTCTCCGACTGGGGAGACGACTACGGCAACCGAGTAGACCGTTTCCTCGCCTGCATTGCGTATCTGGACGGGGAGAGACCGAGCCTGGTAACGTGTCGCGGTTACTATACCCGGGCAGTGCTGGTGGCATGGAATTTCAGAGACCGCAAACTCACACGTGCATGGACCTTTGACAGCGATGACGGTACTCCCGGCAATCGAGAATATCGAGGACAGGGGAATCATAACCTCAGCGTGGGCGACGTGGACG
>CAZUAM010000730.1:0-3320 GCA_964618095.1 uncultured Planctomycetaceae bacterium
CTCGTAGCCGGTGGTGCCGGCGACCGGCCACTGCGGCGGGAGCGATTCGTCGCGCGCGAGGGAGGCGCCAACGCGTTGCTCTTCTGGAGCGCCAAACGCACCGAACAAATCCACGCCGACGTGGAGTACGAGTCCGCCGCGAGAGATGCCTACAGGTACGCAGTAAACCTCGGTTACGCGGCTGGCGACACGCTCATCTTCGAGGACGAGCGGTATTCGTTCCAAGAGTTCCAAGAGAATGCCCACTGGCACGAAGTGGTCGCCGGCACGGGGCACAGGGAAACGCAGTTGACCGAGTTGCCGGAGGGCAAACGTCCGTGTGCCAATGAGATTCTCAACTTGCTGAATGCCTGTCGCATCTACCACTTCCATGATACATCGCAAACGGCTCCAATCCGCCAGCACGTGGCCACTAGCGACCTCATAAGACTCAGGGGGCACGGCGGCAATTTGGCTGCGGTTTTGCACAACCTAAAGACAGTTCGGACAGGAGGTGAGGTCCGTTACCGGCGGATCGTGCAGACCATCCGCCAGGTGGCACCTTGGTTTCACGACTTTGTCCTTGAACCCGTACCACCGAATTGTCGGGAAGTTTCGCTCTACTGGCGCGGCCAAGACCCTGACGTTCAGTTCATGGCGCACCAGTTGCCGGACGGGGCCCTCCGGGCCATGGCATTGATTACTCTCTTGTCACTCCCGGATAAAATGCTCCCGCCCGTCGTGGTCATCGACGAACCGGAACTCGGCCTGCATCCCCATGCCCTGGCCGTGGTGGCGGCCTTGGCGCATGAGGCAGGTCATCGCCATCAGATCATTCTGGCCACGCAGTCGACTTGCCTGCTCGATCAGTTCGAGGCAGAAGACGTGATCGTGGTCGACCGCGATGATCGCGAATCGGTGTTCAAACGGTTGACAGAGGAGGATCTGACCGAATGGTTGGAGGAGTATTCGCTGAGTGAACTTTGGGAGAAGAACGTCCTGGGCGGAGGACCCGTTTGATGACGCGGGTAAACCTGACCGCCGAAGGCAAGACCGAACAACAATTCGTAGTGCAGGTGCTGCAACCGCACCTTGCGTCTCTAGGCGTGTACTTGGTGAAGCCGCGACTCTCGGCCTTGGGAAGAAAGAAGCGACACACACATCGGGGAGGCTTGCATAAGTACTTGCCGGTAAAGAACGATATCTGCCGATGGTTGAAACAAGATCGAGCTGCCGACGCCCAGTTTACGACAATGTTTGACCTGTACGGGCTGCCTCGCGACTTCCCCGGCTATGCCGAGGCAGGCAAGAGGCCGGACGCCCGCGGCCGAGTTGTCGCGTTGGAAGCAGCTTTACGGGAGGACATTGACGATTCCCGCTTTATCCCCTATATCCAGCTACATGAATTCGAGGCGTTGCTGCTCTCCGACCCAAGCGCCTTCGCCTGTCGATACACTGACCACGCCCGGCAGATTGAAAGGCTGGTGCAACTCTGCGCGAAATACAAGACCCCTGAAGACATCGACGACGGACAGCACTCGGCTCCCTCGATACGAATCGGCAAGGAAATCCCGGAGTACGTGCACGCGAAGCCAACCGCCGGACCTATTATTGCCGCCAGGATCGGGCTGGAGAAGATTCGCGAGAAGTGCCCTCATTTCAACGATTGGCTGACGAAGCTCGAAAGACTCGCCGCCGCGTAACACCAACCATCAATCAATGTCCACCGCCCAACGCATCCTGACCGAGGAGATTCGCCGGGCGATCCGGGCGTATTTCCCGCGCTACCCGACCCGGCAGGCAGTCACGCTGCCGGCGCTGCACGTGGTCAACGAGCACCTGGGCTACGTCCCCGAACCCGCGGTGGTCGAAATCGCCGAGCTGTTGGAGCTGGCCCCGGCCCAGGTGCAGGATACGCTGTCGTTTTACGGGTTCTTCAAGCAGGACAAGCCGCAGGGCCGCGTTCGGGTGTGGGTCTGCCGGTCGATCAGTTGTGCTGCCCGCGGCGGCGAGGAGCTGCTGGAGTACCTCTGCGAGAAGCTGGGCATCCGGCCCGGCGAGACCACCCCCGACGGCCGCGTCACGTTGGAGTTCGCCGAGTGCCTCGGTGCCTGTGACTACGCCCCGGCGATGCTGGCCAACGACACTCTGTACAAGAACCTGACAAAAGAGAAGATCGACCACTTCGTGGCGTCACTGCACTGAGAGCCGCTTGCGGCTCAGCACCTATGGCAACTTACCAACCCGTCCTGCTGGCCAACGTCCACAAGGAGGACAGCCACAAGCTGGCCGCCTACCAGGCCGCGGGCGGATACCGCGCCCTGCGGCGCGTGCTCAAGCAGAAAAGTCCGAAAGACGTCGTCGAGATGGTCCGCCTGAGCAACCTCCGCGGCCGTGGCGGGGCGGGATTCCCCGCCGGACTGAAATGGTCCTTTCTGCCCGCCGATCACCCGGGGCCGGTTTACTTCTGTGTCAACGCCGACGAAAGTGAGCCGGGAACGTTCGTCAACCGCGTGCTGATGGAGCTCGACCCCCACCAGGTCCTGGAAGGGGTGATCATCAGTTGCTACGCCACCCAGGCCCGGACCGCGTACGTCTACCTGCGATATGAATACCCGCTGTCCGGGCAGCGGATGCAGGCGGCCATCGACGAGTGTTACCAGGCCGGCTACCTGGGCAAGAAGATCCTCGGCCATGATTTCTCGCTCGACGTGTTCATCCATCGCGGGGCCGCGGCCTACATCTGCGGCGAAGAGATGGGGCTGATCGAGAGCCTGGAGGGCAAGCGGGCCTGGCCGCGGATCAAGCCGCCCTTCCCGGCCGTGGAAGGGCTCTTCCGCAAGCCCACCGTGGTCAACAACGTGGAGACGCTCGCCTGCGTCAAGCACATCGCCGACCGGGGGGTCGAGTGGTTCCAGTCGCTGGGCACTCCGCCCGATCCCCACGTCTCCCACGACCCCGGCAGCTTCGGCCCGAAACTTTACGGGCTCAGCGGCCACGTGAACCGGCCCGGCTGCTACGAGGCCCCCTTGGGGATCACCTGCCGCGAACTCGTCGAGGAGCACGGCGGCGGGGTCTGGAAAAACCGCAAGGCCAAGGCGGCCGTCCCGGGTGGTATCAGCACCGGGTTGATGAGCGAGGCCGAGTTCGACACCCCGCTGGATTTCTCCGGACCGTTGAAGGTCGGCTGCCTGGGGCTGGGCACCGGATGCGTCGTGGTGCTCGACGAGACCTATCCCATCCTCGACTTCCTCTACAACAGTTGCCGCTTCTTCGCCCACGAAAGCTGCGGTCAGTGCACGCCCTGCCGCGAGGGGACCGACTGGATGACCAAGATTCTC
>CAZUAM010000731.1:0-3312 GCA_964618095.1 uncultured Planctomycetaceae bacterium
CCACGCCGGGACTTGCCGCCGCGTAGCCGCGGCGGCTAAACGCTCCACTCCCAAATCGTGCAACTCCATTTAGACCCTTTCGAGGGGGCCGGCGAGACTTCGGACCACCCTGCCTTCCTTCCGGCAGCAATCAAGGATAGTCGAACGGGCGGGGGGATGCAACGATGGCCGCGAACTCCAAGGCAATCGTCGCGGTCCGAACGGCGCAGTACCGGTCGGCTGCCCACCGATTCATCCGGCCGAATGGGTATGCTCGACGGAGCGGCGGTATAAGATGGGCCAGGAACCGATTCCCGGGCGCGCTCGATGAGCGGGCCGCTACCTGCTGCTGAGCCACACGGAAGCCCGTCCCAGTCCCTCGCGAAGCTGTTGTTTCGCGCGATGAACCAGCGCCCGCACGGCACCGGGTGTCCGGTTCATGATGGCCGCGGTCTCCGCCAAGCTTTTTCCTTCCAGGACGTGCAAGCAGATCGCCTTTCGCTGGTCGTCGGGCAGGCCGGCAATGCCGACTTGGATTGCCTGGACCGCCTCTTGCCGGGCAAAGGCCCCGCTGGGCGTATCACAGTCAGCCGAGAGCAGTTCGGCCAGGTCGGCGACCGAACCGGAGTTACTCTTGGCAGGAGCACGCAGGCGACGGTGGCCGCCGCCGCGCTTCTTCCGCTGGAGAGTTTTGAGGGCGTCCCGGAGTTGATTTTCGGCAATGGTCTTCAACCACGCATAGAACGATCGTTCCGAGACCTCCCGCAACTTGCCGATATTGCGAAAGGCCTGAAGAAACGTGGCGTTGAGAACATCTTCGACCTCGAGGATGCCTCGCAGGGAGGAGGGGAGCTTGGGGGCGATATGGCGAGATAGCTGGGGTGTATGAGCCAGCAGCAATTCCTGCAATGCAAAGCGGTCGCCCGAGACGGCCTTGCCGATCCGCTCTTGCGTCTTTTCGCCCTCCGACATGCTTTCCTCCAGCGTATTGAGCCCTGCCTTGCGAATGATCGGGGTGCCAGCGGCAGCTTGTCTATCGCTGCGCGAGTGCAAGGGCGGGCAAGCCGCCCACGGCACCCACTAGCTCATTGTCCGTGCAGGACTCAATATCAGTAGTTCCAGATTTGAGCGAGGGGTGGCTGGGGTCGAGCGCAGTGAGCCCCCAGTTGGCCGAGTTTCCGGGGGCTCGCCGACCAACGCTTCGCGTCGGTGCCCGTCGACCCCGGCCACCCGTGTTTGGCAAATGGCAAATTTGGAACTACTGAATATGGGTGATTCTGCCCATTCTTGCCGGCCGCACCGTGTCTTTGGAGCGTATCATACTCCCGGCAGAGGGAAACTTCAACGACCACTTTCGGCGCCAAAGGGGCGATCTCCTCATAAGGCAAGGAATCGTCGGTGCGGGCTGGCAAAGTGGTGCCGATCCCCTTCGGTGGAGCCGCCAGCAAGCCGCTCCGGGGCGAAGACGTTTGCGGTTACGTGGTTCCGGGATAGCGTGACCAACAACAATAGCGCGACCAACAACAACGGCCTGGTGAAGGGTAGCCGAATACTCGCCGCAGACCGCCGGCATTTCCTCCGTACCGCAGAGCCTACACTGAGCGGGTCAGGCGGCCCGGCCCGGAAGGTGGGCACGGCGCTGAACCTCGGCCGACTCGACTGTTCTCAACGGGGCGTGCGCCGGGGGCACCGTTGTCGTCTTGATCTCCTGGTGTGGAAAGACAGTATCCGGCGACCTGCGGTGTGCCCGAGCCACCGGGGAAGCCGGCCCGGGCAACCACGGAGGACCGAAAGGGCAAGGGCAGTTCCGGCCTTACCCCCCAAGTAGATCGCATCTTGCTGCGGAGCCACCCCGCGGCCGGAACTGCCCGTGTAACGTTTCCAATTTAGGAGAAAGGCAGATGAGGCGCGAAAACTCAAATCGACGACCAGAAACCACTGCGGACCACGGCCAAGATCTCGGCCTGGCCATTGCGAACCTTGCCAACGCCGTGGAGCAATACTGCGCGGAGCAACCGGGAACGATCCGGCGGTACCCTTTCGTTCCTTCCCCGGCCGAAAGGGAAGCCGTGCGACGGTTGATTGCCAAAGGAAAGTCGAATCGAGACTGGAACGCGGCGATCAACGTCGACTTGCTGGAAGGCCGCAACACCCGCTGGATCCGTGTAGAAATGCCCTCCTCGGCGGAATTTGTGGGCCGGTTTACCTGCCCGAATTCGCCCAGTCCAGGGTTTCAAGGAGATTTCGAGCACCTGGAAGTCAGCGAATTGCGAACCTGATTTTCCAGGGCGATCGGTGCCCGCCTTGTGAGTGAACACCGTACAGGTGGCTCAGGCCGGTGCACAGGACCCATCCCGGGAGGGAGTTGACGTTCGCGGGGAAACCGCCTCACCTGCCGCCCCAAACTATGCGTACGAGATGCAGCCGATACAACGTCCAATCATTACGGGCGACGACTTGACGTGCCAAGCTGTTCCAATCCCTTAACATCTGGCTATGGAGAAAATGAGATGAACGTCCAGACCGTCGAATTGGGAAGTTGGGCCAAAGTGGCCGGTTTGCTGCCGGGCACGCGGACCATTGTTCGTTTCGTCCCCGACAACGAAGTCGACTACGGCGCGCACAAGGTTCCCAGGAACAGCCTCCTGGGAGACGCCCTGCTTGGCGCGCGAGCCGGAGACAAAGTCCTCCTCAATCCTTCGTATGAACCGGTGGAACTGGAAGTTCTGGCGGTGGGGTGTGCTTGAGTCCACGGCCTCTTCCGTCACCGGTCAAACCGCGATTTGGCGCCGGCGGCAGGGCGGGGACTTTGCAGACTACGCCGGAAGGAACCCTGCCGTGCACAGGAAGGCGACCGTATCGCGGGTTGGCTGCGATCAGTGGGAGGGACCGTGGAAACCGCCTCAGAACGGATCATGCGCGTGGTTGGCAACGAATCGCCCGGGTTTTTGTGCGCTGCGGCTGTGATCGTCGTCATGACTGCTGGAGGATGAAGCATCGCTTCAACGACCGCGGTGAAGGAAACCGTGGTGCAAATTCGAAGAGTCGAACTTGCCGTTTGAGAGGGGGACCAACCGATGAAGATTCGTGGTGTCAAAACGCTCGATACAGCGCTTCAGACCAGGCAGCTCGACTGGCTGACCGTTGCTGCCCGCCAATGTTCAGACGAGTCCGCCGAACGACGTGTGATCTCAGCCCAGTTCCGGCTGCCGCACGAGCCATGGGGTACGAGCCGGGCATACGTCCAGCCCGTAAAGATTCGCCGCAGCCGCCGTCGGGTGTTGTTTGTCCAGGAATCGGGGATCGGCCTCTAGCCCGGATTATTCAAGAATT
>CAZUAM010000732.1:0-3311 GCA_964618095.1 uncultured Planctomycetaceae bacterium
CCAACTCACCAAAACGCCATGAATTCACCCACAGATTCTGGCGAAGACCCAAAAAGGGAAGGAGAAGCGGACGCACCTGTTTTTCGAGCGGGCAACGTTAACCAAGGGCGATGAAATCCTCAACCGTCATTCCGGCGGCGCGAATCAGCGACCGCAGCGTGCCGGGGGCAAGTTCACGATGCTGAGGCACTGAGAGACTGGCAATTTCGCCCGGCTTCAGCATCACTACATGGCTGCCGGACCGGCGGTCCACACGCCAGCCAGCGCGCTCGAAGGTCTTTACTGCCTGCGCGCCCGAGATTACCGGGAGGCTGGGCATTACACCACTACCTCGACTTCGCGGGTCGCGATCGTCACGGGCATACCGTTGGCCGCGCGGGCCTCTATGCAGGCCTTGATCGCCTCGCGAACGTTGACCAGTGCCTCTTCCTCCGTCCTCCCCTGCGAAACACATCCAGGGATGGCAGGACATTCCACGACAATCATTCCGGTCTCGTCACGGTCTAGGGTCACGATCAGTTTCATGGCATCTGCACCATTGCTGGGGGTCGATAGCACCTCTAGCACCTATTTCATTCTGGGCGAGGCTATCGGCGGTGTCAAGAAGTCTCGGCGACGTGAGAAAAAGGGGCTGAACACCGTGCCCCTCGGATTCTCGTCGCTGAAGATAGGAAATCTGCGGCGATCGACGCAATGCCCCTCAGATTTGATACTCCGCCCGGAAGCGATCGATGTCGGCCTGGCGGCCCATCACGATCACGCTGCCGCCGCTCTGAAGGATCGCATCGGCGCCGGGATTGAACAGCAGTTTGCCCTCCGGATTACGGACCGCCACGATCAGCAGGCCGTGGCGGCTGCGGGTCTGGGACTCGCCGACCGTAACGCCCTCCAGGGCGCTGCCGGGAGGGATGACCAATTCGTCCACCTCGACGCCGGCCATCTGCCGGCCGGCCACCACCTCGATCAGCTCGACCGCGGAGGGCCGGGTGATCATGGCGGCCATCCGCAACGCCCCGGTGGCGGCCGGCAACACCACCCGGTCGGCCCCGGCCTGGAGCAACTTCTTCTCGGTCGTCTCGAACTCACCGCGGGCAATGATCATCAGCTTCGGATTGAGGTTCCGCGCGGTCAGCGTGATGAACACGTTGTCGGCGTCTCTGGGGAGCGTGGTCACCAGCGTCTTGGCCCGCTCGACTCCGGCCAGCAACAGGGCATCCTCTTCGGTGGCATTGTCGTTCAGTGCCAGGTAGCTTTGGGAGGCGGCCTCGGTGACTCGCTCCGGATCGTTCTCCAGGATCACAAACGGCATGCGCTGCCGGTGCAATTCCCGGGCGAGGATCTCCCCCATCCGGCCGAATCCGCAAACGATGACGTGGTCACTCAGTCGTTTGATTTCCCTGGTGACACGCCGCAGTCCCAACGCCCGATTGATTTCGCCTTCGGTCATCATTTGCACGAATACTCCCATGATATAGAGGACCGTGGATACGCCGAAGACGATCACTACGGTGGTGAACGCTTTCAGCCCCGGAGAGGACAGGGGATGGACTTCCCGCAAACCGACCGTGGAGATCGTGAGGACAACCATGTAGACGGAATCGAGCAGATTCCATCCGGCCACCCGGTAGCCGAACACGGCAACCACGAAGATGATCACCAGGATCAGCAGACCGACTCGCAAGCGGTTCAGCGGCGAGGTCATGTGTGGTAGTCGGCGTTGAGCCGGACGTATTCGGCCGTCAGGTCCGTGGTCCAGAACCGTGTATCCGCCGGGCCTTCGCTGAGGGCAAGCTGGATCAGGGTGTCGCGGCTGTTGCGGATCGACTGGGAGACGCCCCGGGGATCGAAGCCCACGGGGGTCCCGCCCTGGTAGAGGAGGAACCCGTTTAGGCGGAGGCTGACCCCGGCGGGGTCGAAGGGGACGCCGGCGTATCCGGCCGCCGAGACGATCCGCCCCCAGTTAGGATCGGCACCGGCGATGGCCGTCTTGACCAGCGGGCTGTTGGCCACGGTTTTGGCGATTTGCCGGGCGGATTGCCGGCTGGCACAACCGCTGACTTCGATCGAAATCAGATGAGTAGCCCCTTCGCCGTCGGCGGGGATGGCCCGGGCCAGCTCCTCGCAGACCTCGCCGAGAGCCCGAAGGAAGGCGGCCAGGTCGTCGCCTGCCAGGGGCTCGCCGCCGGCGTGGCCGTTGGCCAACAGCAGCGCGGTGTCGCTGGTGCTCGTGTGTCCCTCGACGCTGATGCAATTGAAGCTCTCGTCGATGGCTGCGGCCAGCGCGGCCTGCGCCGCCGGGGGCGTAAGCGCCGCATCGGTCAGGATCAGTCCCAGCATGGTGGCCATGTTGGGCCCGATCATGGCGGCCCCCTTGGCCATGCCGGTGATCTGGATCTCCCGTCCGGAAAGCTCCAGGCTCCGCCCGGCCAGCTTGTGCACGGTGTCGGTGGTCATCATCCCCCGGGCGGCGGAGATCAGGGCGGCTTCGCTGGAAGCGAGTTTGACGGCCGCGGCCGCGATCCCCTGTTCGATCTTGTCCATCGGCAGAAACGCCCCGATGACGCCGGTGGAAAGGACCAGCACCTGGTCTTCCTCCGCCCCACAGGCGGCGGCAGCCAGGCCTGCCATCTGCTCCGCGTCCCGCAACCCCCGCTCTCCCGTGCAGGCGTTGGCGTTGCCGGAGTTGACCACGACTGCCCGAATGCGATCGCTGGGGGTCCGGCGGCGATTCAGGGCAACCGGCGCGCCGTGGACGAGGTTTTGGGTATAGACGCCGCCGGCGGTGGCGGGGCTCTGCGAGGTCACCAGGGTCAGATCCGGCTTTCGCGGATCACCCTTGATCCGGCAATGGACGCCGGCCAGCAGGAATCCCTTGGGGACGCGGACGGACATTGGTTTGCGGTCTCTCTCGAACTGCTAAGCCGCAACCGGCAGTCTAAAGGGCGGTGGTTTCCGGATAGCCGTACATCAGATTGAAGTTTTGTACCGCCGCGCCGGAAGCACCCTTGATCAGATTGTCCAGGCAACTGATGGTCAGCACCCGGCCGCGAACAATGCGGGCCGTCACGTCGCAAAAGTTCGTGCCCACCGAGTCTTTCGTCCCCGGCAGATGGTCCACCACCCGCACAAACGGCTCCTCGGCGTAGAAGTCGCGGAGCGTCTGGAGCACCTGTTCCTCGCCGAGGTCGCCGGTGGGTTGGGAGTAGCTGGTGGAGAGGATTCCGCGGTCCATGGGCACGAGGTGGGGTGAGAAGATGACCTCGACCTGCGCGCCGGCGACGGTGCCGAGGATCTGCTCCATCTCGGGTGTG
>CAZUAM010000733.1:0-3307 GCA_964618095.1 uncultured Planctomycetaceae bacterium
CGCCGAGGTGAACGTCTCAGACCACCGGGACGTGCAACCGTTGAATCTAGCAGTTCAAGAAGGTACGTCAACCGAAAAGACACCCTACCCCCGAGAATCTCGAAAGAAATTGCCAGAACGCCCAGCGGCGCGTGAAGCTGGGGGGGGGGCGCAAACCGGGATGTCCCGCCGTCCGGATCGGGTGTGGCAGACCGTTGTCACCCAGCGGGCTCAACACCTGCCCAACGGCCACGCGGCTGATGGTGCTCTCCCTTCCGCACCGCGCCTGCTGGTCGCGCCTTTGTGCCGTCACTGTTGCGGCCGGGTCATGCGCCACGGGTCGAGCGCCTCGCCGAGTTGCTGCTCCGGCAGGATCTTCTTCTCGCGGCAGGGCCACGTCATCCATCGTTGCCTCCCCCCGGCGATTGCCAATCCTGGGGCAGTTCGGGAAGGCCGAGTTCGCGACGCACGCGATTCGCTTCATCGAGCGTCATGTGATAGATGTATATTGAATAACCGGCCATGCCGACCGGCTCGAATTGCAGGAAGTGTTCGTACTCGCGCGAGCGGCCGCGGGCTGCCGTACAGCCATTTCGCAGCCCGCTGCGCCGTGGGCCTGCTGGCGGTGGTCGTGGGCGTGGCCGTGGCGTCCCACGCGCTTCAGTTGCAGCAGATGCTCCTTACTCAGCGGCTGGACTGGATCGCCCTGGCCGCAACCGCCGCCGCCGTGACGATCTGTCTCTGGGATCGGTCCTCCCGGCTCGCACTGCCCGGACTCTACGGCCTCGCCTTGCTGGCCGTCGGCATGGGGCTCTGTGCTCGGGGGATCACCTCCCGCGAGTTCTGCCACGCGGCCGCAATCGAGCTGGCCGCCTTGGTGTTGGCGGCCGCCGCGCTGGGCGCGGTGCTGCCAGAATTCAAGGGGACGTGGCAGGCGCTGCGGATTCCGCACGACGACCGGCGCTGGCCCGCCAACTGGCTCCCGGCGGCCCAAGCCGTCGCCGCCGGCACCGTGGCCCTGCTGAGCCTGTGGATCTCGCTGGACTTCACCTTCGACGGGATCACACATCAGGCGTCCGGCTGGCCGCTGGGCCGGCTGGCCGGTCCCCTGGCCGTGGCGCTGCTTCTGCCCGCGGCGGTCCTGGTGGCAACGCGCACTCGGCAGCGATGGCGAGAAGGATGGCAACAGGCCGCTCTGGGGCTCGGCCTGTTGATCCTCTGCGAATTGGGCTGTGTCTGGCTCGTCCCCCAGCGGGAGCCCTCGTGGGTCTGGCTCCATCGCAGCGTGGTCCTGATGGTCGCCGCCGTGGTGATGACCTTGGTGGCGGGCCTGGGCCTCAGACGGCTCCTGCCCGAGACCAGCGACTGGACCGAATCGGGCCGGAAGATCACCCGCCTGTTCGGCGGTTTGGCTCTCCTCACGTTGGCCGCCGTGCTGGTGCAGGAGGGCCTGTTCTTTAAGGACCTGAAAACCGGTACGCCGATGGCATGGCCGGCGATGGTGGCCGTGGGGCTTGCCCTGGCCGCCCTGATCGCCGCCTGTATCGCCTTTGCCGTCAGGCCCGACTGGGATCCCCTCGGCCTGGACGAGCGCCAGCGGCAGGTCTACGTCTACGCCGCCGAGGTGCTCGCCGGTCTGATCGGCCTGCATATCTTTCTGGCGATGCCTTGGCTGTTCACCCGGGGACTTGTCCGAAGATTTTGGATGCTGATCCTGATGGCCGTGGCATTCGCCGGCTCGGGGCTTAGCGAATGGTTCCAACGCCGCCACGTGCCCGTGCTCTCCGAACCGCTTAGGAAAACCGCCCTGCTGCTGCCCCTGGCGCCGGCAATCGGCTACTGGTTTATGAAGGGCACCACCGGCGAAACCTGGTTCCTGGGCCATGCCAGCCCGGCCATGTGGTTCCTGATGGGCCTTTTCTACGGCTGGATGGCCTTAAACAAACGATCGATCTGGCTGGGCACCCTGGCGGTCCTGGCCGGGAACACGGGCCTTTGGACCCTGTGGGGCCGGCTGGACATCGACATCTACGAGCACCCCCAGCTCTGGCTGATCCCCATCGCCCTGGCCGCACTGGTGGCCGAGTACCTCAACCACGACCGGCTCGACCGGGCCCAAAGCGCCGCCCTCCGCTACCTCGCCCTGAGCGCGATCTACGTCTCGTCCACCGCCGATATGTTCATCGCCGGCGTGGGCAAAGACGTCCTCACGCCGCTGATCCTGATGTTCCTGTCGGTCTTCGGGGCGCTGGCCGGGATCCTCCTGCGGATTCGCTCCTTCCTGTACCTGGGTGTCACGTTCCTGGTATTGGACATCGTGACCATGGTCTCCTACGCGGCGATCCACCCCCAGACCAGATGGATCGCATACGTCTGCGGCATCGCCCTGGGCATTGCCGTGCTGATCCTGGTAGGTATCTTCGAGAAACGCCGCAACGACATCCTCGCGGCGATGGAGCGGCTTAAGGATTGGGAAGGATAAATGACCAGTCCAGGCCAATCGGCAAACGACCAGCAGAACGGACGCCGGACGCCGCCGTTGCAGTTCGGCCTCCGGGCGGTGCTGCTGATCATGGTCGCCGTGAGCCTGCTGTTCGGCATTCTCCGCTGGCTCGACGTGCCGCCCTTTGCCAGCGCCATCGTGCTGGTGATCCTGATTGTCAGCGTGGCCGCGGCCCTGGGACTGGTAGTGGCCATCGCCGCCGCGAGGGATGATGAACCATAGCGTCTGCCGCTGCGATTCTCGCGCACCCTGCGCACGCGTTCCACGTGGCCTATTCCCACAACACCGTTTAGCGGGCGGCCTTGCCCGCCGTGCTTCTTCTGATCCGGCAATCTCACCCATCGTGGTCGCGCCTCGTCGACTGCCAATCTGCGGGCAACTCGCGCAAGCCGAGTTCGCGGCGGACGCCGTTCGCCTCGTCCAAGGTGATGTGATAGATGTAGATCGAATACCCGGCCATCTCTACCGGCTTGAAACTCAAGAAGTACTCGTACTCGCGCGAGCGGTTGTGGATCCGGTTGACGCTCACCGCGTGCCAGCCGGGCTGGGGTAAATTGGCCGGGGGACGGCCGGTGTACTCGACGCCCGCCAGCTTCGGGTCGATCAGCGGCATGTCGTAGGCCAAGGTCAGCGGCTGCGCTTCGGGGTGGTCGTCGAGCCAGTCTTTCAAATAGAAGAGGTCCTGGCCCCAGTCGATGTTGCTGTTGCCCAGGTGATAGTGGCCGCCCTTCGGCCCGCCGACCAGTTCATTGAAGTACGAGAGGCTGTGTGGATAGACCCAAAGGCTGCTGCCGACCGACCACGCCAGCGCGACGCCAACCAACG
>CAZUAM010000734.1:0-3307 GCA_964618095.1 uncultured Planctomycetaceae bacterium
TATTCTCGGCCAGTGGGGCCGCGGAGTTGGACGAGCAGGTCGTCGGCGAGGAGACGTGCTTGTGCGGGGCCAAGATCTCGGTCCGCGTCGAGGACTACGGCGGCACCGTCTATTGCCCCTCCTGCGCGGCAGAGATCCAGGTGGGCAGTACGCTGGCCGAGGGTAAGTACCGAGTCGCGCACGAGGTTCAGGAGGAAGAGGCTCAAGCCAAGTCGATCCCGGTTCGCAAACCTCGGCTGCGGTTGATTTCCTCTCCGCTGGGAGTTGCCGCGATGCTGTTTGTGATGGCTTCGGCGGCACTGGGCGGCTACTTCACCTGGCAACACCCTCAAAAGGTCTTGACGGTGGTCCGGTCGATCTTGCCCTTGCCAGGTCCGCCTCCTACGGAGCCGCCGCCAGACTACGTTCCTCCTCCAGGCCCCGGGCCGGTGACGCCCCCGCCCCCGAACCTTGTTCCTGATCCGCCGATCACTCTCGAGATGGTCGAAGCGCTGCTCACGGATGCTGACCTCACCGAAGCGCTGGTGCAAGCCCAGGTTTGGCAAGAGACGCTTCGCGATCAAGAAGTCGGCGATGACGATCCGCGGCGGGTCAGGCTGGCCGAAGTGATAGAAACCCTGAGCTCGAAACTGGCCCCCAAGCCGGAAGGCCCTCTGCTGGAGCTTGTGGAGTTTCGACGGCTTGTCCAGGCGATCGCCGAGGCCTTGAAAGCGGGAAACCTTGAGGCGGCGCGAAAGGCCCTGGATCACGCGGAGGACTTCTTGCGCAAACACGATGACGCCTTGGCCCCTTATTGCCAGCGTTTCTTGGCGCTCAAGTTGCGGCTCCAGAATGAGGAGGCGCAGATTGCTGGCGTGAACCGAATCCGCCAGTTGCTGGAGAACGCCGACCAGGCCCAAGCCGCCGGCAGGGTCACCGAGGCTCTGGAGGCCGAGGCCGAGGCCAAGTTCCTGGCGCTTTCCACGCCCCTACCTAAAGGGGAGTTTGACAAACTGGACGACAAAGAACGCCAACTGAGGGACAACATCCGATTCGCGCGCGGCAAGCGGGCCGTGCAGGACGCCCAGCGATGCCATGAAGCAGGCGACATCCCAGCCAGGAACCGCGAGGCCAACCGCGTATTCTCCCTGTTACCCGGATTGCCCGGGAGCAAGGTCAACCCGTTGTTGGACCAAGTCCGACCCTGGCGGGAAGAAGCCGAGAAGACGCCGCAGCACTCCGGGGGCACGAAGAGTGAAATCGCCCGGGAAATCGAGCTCCGCGACCGCTACGAGGCGATGTTGATACACTACGGCAATGCGGACTGTTCACAGTTGGCGGCGGCTTGTCTGGAGCTTGAAAAGCTGCTCCCCGACGAGGAGCAGTCGAAGCAAAAGCGACAACAGATTGAGCGCATGCTGTTCGACGTCTTGGAACGCGAAGTCACCCGTAAGTTGCAGACGCTCGAGGAGGCCAAGGAGGAAGTCGAGTTCCTTCAAGAGCTATCCGAAATCCGGCGAATACTCGATCAGGCAACCCCCTGGCAGACGAGCCACCGCTGGAAAGCCCTGGACGGAGCCGTCCGGCAGCAGGGAAATCGCCTGGCACAAGGCTTTCTCAATGAGGCAATCGCACTGGCCGAGGAAGACAAGCTTAAAGAAGCCGTGGAACGAGCGGCCCAGGCGGAGAACCTCGGCGGATCGGAAGTTGCGCGGCAAGCGACCACCTTCCGGCAGCAGTGGCAAGCCGAACTCAAGCTCCGAGCGGATCAAAAAGCCCAAGCCGATAGCTGGCGACGGATTCAGACATTGCGCGGCCAGAGCGGCAAGGAATTGGAGCTCTGGAACGAATTGCAGTTGTTCAGCCGTCGCTTTCCCCGCAGTCCGCAAGCTGGCGAGATCCGTCGATTGACGGAGGAGACCAGGCGATTAGCCGAGGAAAAAACCGCCACCGCCCTCAAGTACGCCGAAAGACTGCTCAAGGATGAAGAATGGGAGGAGTTTCGTAAGTACATGGACCACCTGCAAGCTGCCCCGGTTTCAGACGCCCGGCGCCGTCTCTTCGACAAACTTGCGCAACAGGCCAGAGGTTTGAAGCAACGCGCGACGAACGAGTTTCTGTTACTGGGCAAACATAAGAGGCTCGTGACTGAAAATGATGTCCTCGTCGCGATCCCCGCATTGACGGCGATCGTGGCCATGGACCCGAACCACGAGGAGGCTCGTGCTCTTCTGGAACGGGCCAAGCGTCAAGCTGAAATGCGCGCTGACAAACTGTTGCGTACTGCTCCCCATTTCAAGACTGTAAGACCGAAGCTATACGTCGACAAACTGCGCAGGGCCATGAAACTTGACCCCGACGGTCCGTATGGAAAGAAAGCTCACCAGTTGCTCAGTGAGCCTTGAGGGGCCAAGTGTCAGCATTTGTCGGCCACCCAGGTGTCAGCAATTCCCGGACACCCGGGGGCCTGGCACAACGGTACAAAAACGTTTCCTTGGGTTACTATAGGGAGTCTGCCGTGACGAAAAACCGCGGTAGCGGAGCGCCGGCGTCGGAGCTCTTGGCGATACGCCGGGGGGCCTCTGTCCGAAAGGTGGCCAAGCGGTTTGGCGTTGCCCATTCGACGGCGGAGCATTGGGTTGCGCGGGCCGTAGACCAGCGTCTCGATCGCGTCGATTTCGCCTCTCGACGACGCGGGCCGCGGCGACCTGCCAACAAGGTCTCGCCGGAGGTTGAACAGTTGGTGTTGACGCTGCGACGAGAACTGAAAGCTTCCAGCCCGCTGGGCGGGTTCGGCGCGGGAGCCCTCCACGAAGAGATGCTTCGTCGTGGTGCTGCCGAGCTGCCGTCGGTCCGCACGATCGGACGCATCCTGGAACGTCGCGGAGCCCTGAACGGCAGCAAGCGTGTGCGTCGGCCTCCGCCACCACGAGGCTGCTACCTGCCCGCGGTGGCTGCGCAAGAGGCCGAACTCGACAGCTTCGACATTGTCGAAGGGTTGGTGATCCAAGGCGGCTATTCGGTGGAAGTCCTCAACGCGATTTCGCTTTGGGGCGGTCTGACCGAATGGTTCTTCAAGAAGATTTCCAACGCCTCCTTGTGCGGCAACACGACATCCAGGCCGCGGTACAGACGCTGCTCGCTCACCTTACACGCCGGGACCCCCAGCAACTCCGCCATCGCGGTCTGCTGATAGAAATGTTCGGCAATATGCAACTCGCTCGACGGGTCGCACAACCGCGAGATGACAAGCACCAACGCCATCGCCGACCAGGGGATTTCTTCCTGGCCCTTGGGAATCGTGGCGTCGAGGAAGTCCTTCAGCCCC
>CAZUAM010000735.1:0-3303 GCA_964618095.1 uncultured Planctomycetaceae bacterium
CCGCGCTACACTAAATTCGACGAGGAGTTGTCTCAAACCGGTTGACACGTTCCGTAGGTCGTCCAGAACTTCGTGAAGTCCAGCCCGAGCGATTCGGTCCGCGCGCGGAGTTCGGCCAGTTGTTCCTCCGCCGTCGCACGGTCGGGCGCCGTATCGAAGATCTCCTTGAACTTCACCTCGAGGCCGTACCCTTCACCGCACCGTTCCTAGCCCAACAACTCGACGCCCGCCGCCAAGTCCAACTTCACTTTGACCTCGATCTGAGCCGTCCCCGGCCTCCTTTGCTCGGCTGACATTTACCTAACTCACGCGGCGGAGAAACCCGGCCGAAGTACCCTCAGCGGGCAAGATAGCCGCAGTGGCCAGAGCAGACCAAGGGCAACGCCCAGAATCCACCGACCGTCGTGCCGAACAATTCAGATCGGCCCAAGCCACTTGCGCCGCAACGAGTTGCGCAAAAGATCGGCCACAGAAACTTCTGCCGGGGGGTGGGCGCATACGCCAAGATATGCCGAGAAATCCGGCTTTTTCGCGCTTCCAAGTGTTGACCTTGCGGATTTTTCAGCCGAAGCTTGCAGTAGTCGTCGGGGGTGGTCCCCGGCAGGTAACGCCAGCCTCCAAGTTTCCGGGAGTTTGCACTTAGAAACGCAAGAGCCAAGTTGTCGGGCCTTTGAGTTCGGTCGCCTTGCCGCCGTTCCATTGAGGCCTAGTCTTGACGCCGGAGGGGCAGTTGGCCCTGAAGGGAGTCGCGCGTAGAGATGATCGCCGCGATGGGAGATGAGATCCGGGATCCTGCGTGACGTTTTGTGGGAATCGCGCAGCTACGGGAGCTATGATCCGCTTCGTCAGGCTTTATCCCGTATCATGCCGGGGCCGCTGGACGAGGCAGCAGCGGTACCCAGGCGAGTTGCTCCGTGTTTAGCTTGAAAGGACGGGGCGTAAGAATGTCGGAGGACACTGCAAATGGTGCGATCAAAGCGCCAAAGGGCGGGCGGGCTTTCGAAATCGCTGGTGACGCGACTTTCATACTGACGCTGGGCGCTACTTTCGTCGGGCTATATCGGTTCCTGGGTGTGTGGGCGCTGCTTCTGATATCTGTGTCACTAATCGGATATTGGTTCAGTCGCGGGCACTACAGAAGCATTTGGGCGTTCGAAGCACCCGTCAAGGTGTCGCTGCGCCGACCCTCTTCTTGGTTTCCGTTTTTCACTTTGCTGTGGCCCACGTGTTGGCCCGTTTTCCTCGCCATAGTCTGTGCTCTCCTGGTCCCAGTTTTCACACTTACTTGCTGGATGCGAATTACGATCGGCCGCGCGGACTATACCCTCGAGTCGGACCGCATCGCTGCTAAGATCCGAACGGCTAAAGAAGCCTTCCCGGATACGGTGCCTCTCGACCAAGAGGGGGACAAGCTTGAGAACGAGAAGCACGGAATGCAGGTTTGGATTCGTTGGATGCTAGCCGGTGCCAACAGAATCCAGCTTCCACAGAACAACACCGGGAGGACTGGTACCTATTATGTGCTTGCGTACATCGAATCGGAAGTACCTTTCAAAGACAATTACGAGACGATGGAAGGGTTCGTGTCTCTGCGCGATGACAAGGTAATCATTGATGACGCAGTTGCGTTCCTTGTGTTCGATTCGAATGCTGGTGCCAGGAATGTGTGGTACAAACCGACTTTCCGTCAGGTGCCAGTACATATCCTCGATAAGAGACGAGAGGCGCGAGTGGTGCTAGAGAAACCAAGCAAAGGTGAGCGTGTAGCGATTTTCCTGCGCCTAAAAAACTCGCGGAGGATTAACGAGATCCCTGCAGTTCCGGAGTGTTTCCAGACTCGTTACATAGGAGTGCGTTGATATGAAAACTCGACACATGGGTGGCGCGCTTAGCGCGGTTGGCTCGGCCCTGCTGATCGCAAGTGTAGGCGCGGCGCAGACGATCACGGTGACCGTTACCGACAAGGGTGGGAACCCGCGTCCGAATATCACGGGGGAGTACACGGTGGTGGGGATCGAAGTGAGTCCCGGCCAATATGTCAGGCAAGTGCCACTGATCGAAAACAAGGAATTTGTGACCGGGGGAGAGGGCCTTTTCGACATTCCGGTTCCCGAGGATGTCCTCCGGGACATAAGTAGCCTGTTGCACGGTAGTAAGCAGGTTCGGCTGATCCTGAAGTCGCGTGGGTTCTCTCCGGTGCAGATCGATTTCCTTTGCGGCGATAAGAGCCAAGAGCTGGCGGTCGTGATGCGGGCCGTGCCTGTCCCAAGGGCTAAACGGATTGATGTTTGCTGCAAACGCCGTCGTTGCCGGCTGTGGGGCCATCGTTGCCGGCTATTCCGCTGGCGATGCCGCTGACATGTCAGCAACGTGGGGTGGAGGCTCCGCTGGTGAGCTGCCGGCCGCGCGCCGCTGACGTGTCGCCATCGTCCGGTGCGTGGGGTGTTGAAAAGGATGAGAAAGGGCAGGCGGCGTGTTTCTCCTGCTGAACAAAGAAAGTGAAACGCTGCTCACTGCTAGGGAGGACCAGGAATTGAAAGGCCCCCGACGGCTGCACGCCCCCGGGGGCCTTTTTGTAACAAATCCGGCGACACCTACTCTCGCACTTTCAGTACTACCATCGGCTCTGGAAGCTTAACTACCGTGTTCGGGATGGGAACGGGT
This sequence comes from uncultured Planctomycetaceae bacterium, assembly GCA_964618095.1. GTDB lineage: Bacteria > Planctomycetota > Planctomycetia > Pirellulales > Thermoguttaceae > CAZUAM01. The sequence continues at coordinate 2,665 of CAZUAM010000735.1, forward strand.
GTGGCCTTCCAGATATGGTCACCGGAAAGGGGCGGCCGGCGCGTATTTCAGCGCCGACCGCCAGGGTTCTGGCAAAAGCGGCCGGTTGAGCGGTCAGCTTTCCGTGGTCGGTTTTTCACTAACCACTATCCACTCACCACTAACCACTACTTAGGAGCATTGGATACATGCGGCCAAGCATTCGCCCATTAGTACCGGTTAGCTGAACGCATTACTGCGCTTACACATCCGGCCTATCGACCTGGTCGTCTTCCAGGGGGCTTTCGCACTAGTCGTGCTTACGAAACCTGATCTTGGAGCGGGCTTCACGCTTAGATGCTTTCAGCGTTTATCCTTTCCGTAGTTAGCTATCCAGCCGTGCCGCTGGCGCGACAACTGGAACACCAGAGGTACGTCCTTCCAAATCCTCTCGTACTAAAGAAGAACCTCCGCAAGTTTCGTGCGCCCACAGCAGATAGGGACCGACCTGTCTCACGACGGTCTGAACCCAGCTCACGTACCACTTTCATTGGCGAACAGCCAAACCCTTGGGAGCTTCTTCACCCCCAGGATGTGATGAGCCGACATCGAGGTGCCAAACCGCTTCGCCGCTATGGACGCTCGGAAGCGATAAGCCTGTTATCCCCGGAGTACCTTTTA
>CAZUAM010000736.1:0-3303 GCA_964618095.1 uncultured Planctomycetaceae bacterium
CCAATCCCCGCCATCCCTGCGAGTGGTTCACGATGGGCGAGAAGGACGCGTTTGCCTACCTCTCAGGCACGCTGGGCGTGGGCACTGAGGCGCTAAAGCTCGAGCCGTCGGGGACGCTCTCGGTCCGTTTCGCCGTGGCGATCTTCGAAGGCGCGGCGGATGCAAAACGTGTCGAGTCCGTCTATCGCAAGATATCCTGGACGCCGAAATAGGCAGACCTGAGTATTACAGCGCAGAGTTTGCCAGCAAGGGCTGAAACCACGGATAACACGGATGGGCACCGATCAACGGAAACACAGTGTGTGCATTGCCAAACTGGCAACTCATCCGTACCCATCCGTGTTATCCGTGGTTCTTGGCAGGTTGGTTGTATAAAGAGGTTATGGCTGTTCGTTCCCGAGGACCGAGCGCTGTAGGATTGGGTTGGCCAAGGCACTACCGTCTGCAAAACGGAGCACGTCATGAGAACAGCACAAGCGACACTCAGAACCGCAGCCACACTGGCGATCGGCTGGGCCTGGCTGGTCCCGGCAACCGCCGCCCCCGGCGCCCAAGACGCCCAGAGGCCGCCGACTGTGATGGTCGAGGCAGAGGGCTTCGAGAACCTCGGCGGCTGGGTGGTCGACCAGCAGTTCATGGACCAGATGGGCTCGCCGATGCTCCTGGCCCACGGGATGGGAATGCCGGTGGAGGACGCCAGCACCGGCGTCGAGCTTCCCGGGCCGGGCAAATACCGCGTGCTGGTGCGAACCCGCGATTGGGTCGCGCCCTGGAAGGTCCCGGGTGCACCGGGCAGGTTCCAGGTCCTCGTCGACGGGAAGCCGCTGAGGACCACCTTCGGCACCGAGGCGGCCAAGTGGCACTGGCAGGACGGCGGGACGATCCGGATCAGCAGCAAGAAGATCCGCGTTGCGCTGCACGACCTGACCGGCTTCGATGGCCGCTGCGACGCGATCGTGTTCGCTGCCGATCCCGGCTTCAGCCCGCCCGGCGGCGGCCGGCCCCTGGCGGCCTTTCGCCGGCAGGTCCTCGGCCTGCCCGACGGGCCGGAAGACGCCGGCCGGTTCGACCTGGTGGTAGTCGGGGGCGGGATGGCGGGCACCTGCACCGCGATTTCCGCGGCCCGGTTGGGGCTCAACGTGGCCCTGATCCAAAACCGGCCCGTGCTCGGCGGCAACAACAGCTCCGAGGTCCGCGTGCATCTGGGCGGCAATATCAACCAGCCGCCCTACACGGCCCTGGGCGGCGTGGTCAAAGAACTCGATCCCGGGCCCGGCGGAAACGCCGAGGAGGCCTCGAAGTACGGCGACGACAAGAAGCTCAAAATCGTTAGGGCCGAGAAGAACTTACATCTGTTTCTCAGCACCCACGCCTCCAAGGTCGAAAAACAGGGGGACCGGATCGTAGCCGTTCTGGCCAGGCATATCCGCAGCGGCAAGGAGCTGCGGTTCCGCGCGCCGCTGTTTGCCGACTGCACCGGCGACGGGACGATCGGTTACCTGGCCGGGGCCGACCATCGCTACGGACGCGAAAGCCGCCAGGAAACCGCCGAGCCACTGGCGCCGGAAGAGGCCGACCGGCAGACCATGGGCACATCGATCATGTGGTACTCGGTCCAGACCGACGCCCCCACGAGCTTTCCCGATTGCCCCTGGGCGATTCAGTTCAACGCGAAGAGCTACCAGCGGGCGACCTCCGGAAACTGGAACTGGGAGACCGGCTTCCGCCGCGACCAGATCGGGGAGTTTGAATACGTCCGCGATCACGGTCTGCGGGCCGTCTACGGCAACTGGGCGTTCCAGAAGAACCACGCCCCGGACAAGGCGAAGTACGCCAAGCGGAAGCTCGGCTGGGTGGCCTACATCGGCGGCAAGCGGGAATCCCGCCGCCTGCTGGGCGACGTGATCTTGAAGCAGCAGGACGTCGTGGAAGGCAGGAAGTTTCCCGACGCCAGCGTCACCTCTACCTGGTCGATCGACCTGCACTATCCCGTCCAGTCGGATCAGTTCCCCGGGCAGGAGTTCCGCTCCCGGGCAACCTTCCTGAAGATCAAGCCCTATCCGATTCCCTACCGCTGCTTTTATTCCCGCAACGTGGAGAACCTGTTTATGGCCGGGCGGAACATCAGCGTGACCCACGTGGCCCTGGGGACGGTCCGCGTGATGCGGACCACCGGGACGATGGGCGAGGTGGTGGGCATGGCGGCTGCGGTCTGCAAGAAGTACGACGCGCTGCCTTGCGACGTGTACACCAACTACCTCGACGACCTGAAAGAGCTGATGACCCGCGGCGTGGGCAAGCAACCCCCGTCGCCGGCGAAACCGGCGATCTGACCCGACCGAGGCCCGCTTTTTCGCTCGTTGGAGTCCTAGGGGCTTTTGGATATAATGAATTTGTGGGAGTTTCCTTGGAAGGCCGGTTGCCGCATCCACTTCACAACCCGCTCGTTGGAGAACTCTTGTGCGAGATGTCGTCCCCCACATTGTCGTAGATGATCAGCAGGCCAAGATCATTGCCGAGGCAACGCATGGCGTCGAGATCCGGGACCGAAGCGGAAAGCACCTGGGCTACGTGGCCCACGGATTCACGGAGGAAGACCTGGCAGTTGCTCGGCGCCGCTTGGCATCCGGCGAACCCCGCCGCACGACACGGGAAGTACTGGATCGGCTGCGGTCGTTGGAGCAGAGATGATCCGCTACACCGTTGTCTGGCCGACCGGAAGCGAAGATGAGTTGGCCGAAATTTGGATCCGTGCGCAAGATCGCCTGGCCGTGACCGATGCCGCCGATGCCATCGATCAACAACTCAGGGTGGATGCTTCGACCAAGGGGATCGAATTGAGCGAAGGCTTGCGGGCGCTGTTTGCACCCCCGCTGCGAGTTCTCTTCGCAGTGCGCGAAGACGACCGCGTCGTCGAAGTACTTCGTGTCCGACGCGTGTAACCTGCGTAGGGTGCGTGGTGGCACGCACGCGTCCACCGACCAAAACCGTGAGATTTGGCCGCGAAAAACCCCAGCCCCCTCTCTCACCCCGGGTCTCCCAATTCGTAAGCGTGCGTGCGAGGACGCACCCTACTTATTTGATCTGCTCGATTTGGAAGGCGTTCAGCACTGCCTTGGAACCTTCGCGCCTCTTCCTGGCCGGATCGGGATAGTCGTCGTTGCCACCGTCGATGATCACCAGGACGTCGTTGGTGCCGTCGGTCTTGAAGCGGATGACCGATCTTCCCACCTTCTTGTCGGAGGTGACACTCTACGCCGTTAACTGATTTTCTTGCTGAAGTGTCTTAAGTTCTTTGGCATC